>CAZFKF010000214.1:0-7290 GCA_964518805.1 uncultured Planctomycetaceae bacterium
GAACCGCCGCCAGGACGATTCCTACCAGTGGAATCAGCGCCGGATGCAGTTGGAAGAGTGTTCCGCCGACGACGCCGGCCACGGCGAGCGCGGCACAGAGGATCGCCAAGTGCGACAAGGAGAGCTGCACGTCAGCCTGTTGGAAGAGGAGGTTGACGTCGCCGAAGCGGTTGGCCAACGTCTCCAGGAAGCCGGGCTGGGTGTCGAGCGGCTGGGCCAGCACCGTGCTGGGCTTCGCGAACTCGCGGGCGGCGGGCGAACTCAAGCCCGTGAGGATCTCCAGTCGGTCTTCGATCTTGGCCGAAGGCCGATCGAGGAGGAGCATCGCAACACCGCCCACCAAGGCAGTCACTCCGACAAACGCGGCGATGGCAATTAGGATCGGACTCATAAGCGAATGCCAGTCTAGGGGAGGCGCTCGAAGCCGCGGAGGCATCGAGGGCCTTGGGGCTCAGTCCTCCAGCATCACACGTTGACGGAACGCGCTCGCGGGCAGGCGGATCCCGCAGGACTCGAGCCGTCCCATGAACGTCGGCCGGATTCCCGAGGAAAGGAACCTGCCATGGGCGCGACCGTGTTCGTCGACCCCGTCCTGCTCGTAGCGGTAGATGTCCTGCATCACAACCGTGTCCTGCTCCATACCGACGACTTCGGTGATATGGGTGATCTTGCGTTTTCCGCCCTGGAGGCGATTGGCCTGGACGATCAGATCGACGGCGCTGGCGATCTGGCTCCGCATGGCCTTCAAGGGAAGTTCAAAGCCGGCCATCATGATCATCGTTTCCAGCCGGGCCAGCGCATCGCGGGGGGTGTTGGCGTGCAGCGTGGTCATCGATCCCTCGTGGCCGGTGTTCATCGCCTGGAGCATGTCCAGGGTCTCGCCGCCGCGGCACTCGCCGATGATGATGCGTTCGGGCCGCATGCGCAGGGCGTTTTTGACGAGGTCCGTGGGCGTGATGGCGCCCTTGCCCTCGATGTTGGGCGGGCGGGTCTCGAGCCGCACCACGTGGTCCTGCTGCAACTGCAATTCGGCCGCGTCTTCAATGGTGACGATGCGCTCCGAGTTCGCGATGAAACTCGAAAGCGTATTCAAGAGCGTCGTTTTTCCGGAGCCCGTACCACCGGAGATGATGATGTTCAGCCGCGCCTTGATGGCCCCTTCCAGCAGCATCACCATCTCGGGCGTGAAGGCCTTGTAGTTCAGCAGGTCTTCGAGTTTCAGCGGATTGGCGCCGAAACGGCGGATGGACACGCATGCCCCGTCCAACGCGAGGGGCGGAATGATGGCGTTGAAACGCGAGCCGTCGGACATGCGGGCGTCGACCATCGGGCAGGTTTCATCGACCCGCCGGCCGACACGCGATACGATGCGGTCGATGATCTGCAGAAGGTGCTCGTTGTTGCGGAAGACCACGGCGGTCTTTTCCATCTTCCCGCGGCGTTCCACGTAGACGTTCTTCGGCCCGTTGATCAGGATGTCGCTGACCGTCGGGTCCTTGAGCACGACCTCCAGCGGCCCGAGGCCAAACGTCTCGTCCAGCACTTCGTCGATCAGCCGCTCCCGCTCGTTGCGATTGAGCAGCGTGTCCTCGGTGTCGCAGAGATGCTCCGCCACCATCCGGATCTCGCGGCGGAACGTATCGCCCTGAAGATCCCCCGCCCGAGATAGATCGAGCTTGTCGACCAACTTGGCGTGGATGCGCTGTTTGAGTTCGTCGTAGTTGTTCTCTCTCGGTTCGCCCGGCCGCCCTGGGAGTCCGGCCGGCTTCAACGCCGATGCCAAATCGCGTGCTGGAGCCACAGTAGTCCTACTCGCCAATAAAGACAAGGTGTCCACGGAAATCCGGGCAATCGACGCAATTCCCGCGGTTTCCGGTTCGCTCGATGGAGTTCCGTACAAGCATAGCTCACGGCAAATCCGTTTAGCGAACGGGACAGCCTGGGCCCGTAGCGACTGCCGGCTCGTCCTGAAATGGCGCGGACCGGCCACGGCAATGCGGGCCGGCGAACCGAGTCGCGCCATCGGGGACGCTCGTAGCGATTATCGCGATTGCACCGGCCGACGCGGTATGAGAAGCGTGAGGAGTCCGGGTGCCGTAGGTACCCCGCCCGCGGCACTACCCCAGCACTTCCTTGATGAACTTGCCCTTCTCGCGGCGGTAATCGATAGGATCGGTTGTGCCGCCGGCGATGATCTCTTGCTTTCTGGCGACATACAACCGGAGCAATTCGGGATCATTTCTCAAGCAAGTCCGGAAGAACCGAAGCTCGTCGACTTCGGGTGAATTCGCAGGGATAACGTGGACGTGCAACCAGAACGTTTCGCCGTCGTGAGATACCGAGCCGACCCGCATCGGCCGGTCCTCGGGGAACGGATCTCGCCCGGTTTGCTTTTGGAACCCGAGGCTTTCGAGCGCACCCTTCACCCCCTCTGTCGCTCCATCGGGAACCGCGATCATCAAGTCCACGATTCCGTTGCCTGCACAGCCGGCTACGGAGGTGCTGCCGATGTGTTCGACGCGAATCTGCGGAAGGCGCTCGGAGATCAGGACGGCAATCTGGCCGGCCACCACGGCAGCGCGAGGGTCGTGGTCCCGGCATGCGGCGGGTTGGGAGTCGTAAGGTCCGATGATGGGTTGGGTGGGATTGGGCATGTCTTGCGCTTATCTACCACCCGCCGTTCGAGCTGCTTGTCGGCTCGGGAGTGACGCGGCGGCTACTTCCTGGGTGTCGCCCGTGGCATTTCTCTCGCCCCTGTTGTGGGACGGATACCCTGCTGCGACGATTGGGATGACCGCAGCAGGGTTCCATTATAGAAGAAACCCGAACGGCGAGAAACCGCCACGCCATCATCGTTCCGCCTGTTTCTCCGGGAAGAGAGTGCCGCAGACTCCTCGGTCTGTGACAATCTTGTCGCGCCGTCGTAACGCGGTAGCGGGCTGGCAGTTGCGCGCATGCTGCGCTGTTTGATGCGTCGACCGTCGTACTCCGGGTGACAAATGCGGCAATCAGAACGCCACGCTACACCAACCCATCTACGGATTCATGGCGCATCGCGACACGATACTGGCGCACGTGGAATCTCGGTTTCGCATGGTCCGCAGAGTCTCCTGGCGCAGAGATTTGGGCCGCTGACTCGTTAGTTCCATAATCCGGCAGATTCCTCGCGCCGCATCAGCAAGACACTCCATCCTCCAGGAACGCCGGCCGAGTGGCACGCGGCTTGCATTCCAACGCGTTGCGGAAGGACGAACGAATCGCTGGGACGGTGTATGCCGGATTCCTTTGAAGAAGAACGGAGAATGTACCATGAAGAGGGGCCTCGCCGGCGGGGAGGCAATCTCGGCGCCGCAGGCCATCCCATCATACCCAACAGAGCCACCGCCGAGATCGCAATCGACCTCGACGCCCAGCGAGCATGCCATGACTGCAACCAGCAATGGAATCCAGCCATGACAAGAGCGTTCATGCGAACCGTGTTCGCCCTCATCCCGATGGTTCTGGCCGCGTGCGGCCACTGCGCCGAGTCGGCCGTGCCGAGGCCGAAGATCCTCGTGTTTGCCGCCGCCAGCACGAACAAGGCGATCAACGAAATCCGGCAGCAGTTCATCGCTCAAACTGGCGTGGAAGTCGAAGCCAACTACGCCGCGTCGTCGACCCTGACGCAGCAGATCGTACAAGGTGCGGAAGCAGACGTGTTCCTGTCCGCGGACACCAAGTGGAGCGACTTTCTGGCCAAGAAAGGCTTGGTGGCGCGACAACGGGAGTTGCTGGGGAACCGGCTTGTGATCGTCATCCCGGCCGACTCCAAACTCCGCGTGAGCGGGCCGGCGGACCTCACCAAAGTGGCCATCGAACATCTGGCCCTCGCCGAACCGAGCTCCGTACCGGCGGGCCGATACGCCAAGCAAGCCCTGACGCAACTCGGTCTGTGGGATCGGCTCACGGACAAAGTGGCGCCAGCCGAAGACGTCCGCCACGCGCTCGCCTACGTCGAAACCGGCGCGGCGGAAGCCGGAATCGTCTATGCCACCGACGCCGCGGTCAGCAAGAGAGTCAAGGTCGCGGCCGACATCCCCGAGAAACTGAGCGAACCGATTCGATATCCGGCCGTCCTCCTGAGGCACGCGGCGGGCAACGCGTCGGCAGATGCGTTCTGTCGTTACCTGAGTTCGGCAGCGGCAACCAGAGTCTTCGAGAGGTACGGATTCACCATCCTGAAACCTCGTGCAGACGGAATTGAGGCGAAGCACGCCTTCGGTCAGGAACGTTCCCAATAGGAACGGCCGTATCCGATTCACCGGCCAGCGCCTCGTCGTCCTGTCATGGAACACTTCCTCGCCTTGCTGACGCCAACTGAATCGAGCGCGCTACGGTTGAGTCTCCAAGTGGCACTGTGCTCTTCGATCGCCAGCCTGCCCTTTGCCGTGGTGGCTGGCTACCTCCTAGCCCGGCGTCGCTTCTTCGGCAAGTGGATTCTGGAGATTCTCGTCGACCTCCCCCTGGTACTGCCGCCGGTGGTAACGGGATATCTATTGCTCGTCGGCTTCGGGCCTCGCGGTCCGATCGGGTCGCTACTGAACGACTGGACGGGAGTCAGGCTGGTTTTCACTTGGATGGGGGCGGCGCTGGCGTCGGCCGTAGTCAGTTTCCCGCTGATGGCCCGAGCGATCCGACTGGCCTTCGAGGGTGTGGATCCGAGGTATGAAATGGCGGCGCGGAGCCTGGGGGCTGGACGTTTCGGGGCCTTCTTCACGGTGTCCCTGCCGCTCGCGCGGCGGGGGCTGGTCGCCGGCTTCATGCTCGCCTTTGCCCGCAGCTTGGGCGAATTCGGGGCCACGATCATGGTGGCCGGCAATCTCGAGGGGAAGACTCGTACGATTCCCCTGGCGATCTACACCCTGACCAATCAGCCCGAAGGGATGGCGGAAGCGTGGCGTATGGTCGGGCTGTCGGTCCTGCTCGCCTGCGCCGCGCTGGCGGCGAGCGAATGGCTGGAACGGAGGGAGGCACGCCATGGCCGTGCTTAGCTTCCGATGCCGTCACCGCTACCCCGGCGGATTTTGCCTCGACGCGGAGTTCGACGTGAACGATCATTTTACCGCGCTCTTCGGCCCCTCGGGGAGCGGCAAGTCGAGTGTCCTTCACATGATTGCGGGATTCCTCGACCCGCAGAACGGCAGCATCGCCCTAGACGGCCGCCCCCTGTTGGACACTTCCCGAGGAATCTCGCTGCCGCCTGAAAGACGCCGCGTGGGCATCGTCTTTCAGGACGCGCTGCTTTTCCCGCACCTCAGCGTCGAAAGGAATCTACGCTATGGCGAGCGACGGCGGGGACGCGAGGGTCGGATTCTGGATTTCAACCGGGTGGTCCAGGTCTTGGAAATCGGCCATCTCTTGCACCGCCGGCCGCGCAACCTCTCCGGCGGGGAACGCCAGCGCGTGGCCATCGGCCGCGCGCTCCTCAGCGGCCCCGAGTTGCTCCTGCTCGACGAACCCTTGGCATCGTTGGACGCCACGCTCAAGGACCGCGTGTTGACCTACATCGAGCGAGCCGTTGCCGAGTGTGGGATTCCGACGTTGTTCGTCACGCATTCCCAGGCCGAAGTCCGCCGCTCCGCTGCCTGGGTTGTGCTCCTGGAAGACGGGCGCACCGCCGACGTCGGCACGCCCGAGGATGCTCTAGGGCGGGAGGAGCCTCTCGGCTGGGGCAATCCGCGTTAGCTCCGGTTTCGCGTCCGCGTCGGGCCACTATAATAACGCGTCAAGCGATGTCCCGCGATTGCGGACCGACACACCACTCCTTGGACTTGCCCATGCCCGCACCGATTTCTCTTGTGGAAGCCACCCGACGGATTCGCGCTGGCACGCTGACGCCGCTGGAACTTCTCGACGCATGCCTGGAGCAAGTCCGGAAGTACGATAGCGTCGTGCGCGCCTGGGCGCTTGTCGACGAGGCTGCGGCCCGCCAGGTCGCAGAAGAGCGGACGCGCGAGGCGGGCCTAGGCCAGTGGCGCGGGCCCTTGCACGGCATCCCGGTCGGCATCAAGGACATCATCGATGTCGCGGGGCTCCCCACGGCCGCGGGCTCGCCCCTCTGCGGACACGAGGCCGCCACGGCCGATTCCCCGCTGGTAGCCGCCTTGCGCCGGGCCGGCGCGGTTATCGTCGGTAAGACGGTCACGGTTGAGTTCGCCTGCTTTGATCCCTCGCCCACACGCAATCCATGGAACTTGACTCACACGCCGGGCGGTTCCAGCAGTGGCTCGGCCGCGGCCTTGGCCACGGGAATGTGCCTGGGCGCCTTGGGAACGCAAACCGGCGGATCGCTCGTCAGGCCGTCGGCATTCTGCGGCGTGGCCACCTGCAAGCCGACCTTCGGCACGCTGAGCACCGAGGGGATCGTGCCGGCAAGTCCGAGCCTCGATCATCCAGGCCCCATGGCACGCAAGGTCGCCGACATCGCCGTGCTCTTGGACAGTCTTCGAGGCGAGTCCTCGTTGGGGTCGCTGAGGCCGTGGGGGCCGCCCCGGCTCGGACTGCTCGACGGGCCGCTGCTCGAACTGGCGGATCTAGCGGTGCGAGGGGCGACGCGATCGGCGATGGACAAACTGGCACGCGCCGGGGCCGAGCTCGCGCCGATCGTCGTGTCGCGTGCATTCGACGACGTCATGAAGATGCATCGGCGGATCATGTCTGTCGAAGCGGCGGCCTATCATCGCGAAAGGTTCGCCAAACACCGCGTACAGTACGGACCGATGATCGCCTCACTGTTGGACGAAGGGCTTGCCGTGTCAGCCGTGGATTACGTGGCGGCCAAGGCGTGGCACCGCAAGTTCCGACGCCAGGCGGCCGCGTTGTTGGAAGGTGTCGACGCCCTCATCATGCCGTCGACGCATACCACCGCCCCAGCCACACTCGAGACTACGGGCACTCCCCAGTTCCAGGCGCCGTGGAGCCTGGCCAGATTGCCGGTGGTCAGCCTGCCTTGCGGCGTGGCCGCCGACGGTCTGCCGGCCGCCGTGCAACTCGTCGGACGCCTCGACGACGAAGCCCAGTTGCTTCGCATTGCCGCATGGTGCGAACAGGCCCTTGGGTTCGAGGCTGTGCCGCCGCTAATTCAAGGGCCATAGTCCGATCCAGCGTTGGGTGCGGTTCGCCAAAGGACTGGGGGATCGCAGGCCGCCATTTGCGTTTGTCTTATTGAGCCCTGCGCAGCCAATGAGCGAGGCCGGCCAACGGGAGGCCGGAAAACAAGGGAGAAAAGCCTTGCACCAGGATCATTTTCAA
>CAZFKF010000215.1:0-7270 GCA_964518805.1 uncultured Planctomycetaceae bacterium
AAGTGAGTCGTGAGCTGCCGTACGCGATTACGGCACAATCTGCTTGAGAATCGTGTCGCTGGCGCGACGCATCGCGGCCCGCACGTTGCCCGGCGATGGCGATTCGTCGCTCGCTCACAGATCGATCCCGATCTGTTGCGAGAAGAGCACTCGTCGGCGACTCCGCCGCACTTGCACGGGGCGCACGAAGGCTCGAATGGCACCACCGGTCGCGTGTGGCCGCCTGAAAAAGCGGGCGATGATCCGCCGCTCGGATAACTCGTCGGGACACTCGGCCACCGACACCACCAGCCACTCCAGCAGTTCGGTCTCCAGCGTCGGGTCGATCACTCTCGTGCCTCGCGTCTTCATCGTCGCTTCCTTCCTAGATGGCGCTCTCTCGGGCAACCGCGTGCTCAGCGACACGCACGGGAAAGTCGACAAGCGAAATTCATGCCAATCTCCAGAGGGATCGCCCCAAGACACTGCAAATCAAGCGGTTACGGTGATTGAACGCGTCCCGACGTTCATTGCCCGGCACCAATCGGGTTGCCGATAGAAGCTGGCGGTGTGGCGTGCGTGCAACACGGTGTTGCGGCCCCGCCGCAGTCACTCTGGCATCACACGACCGAGAATGCGATCGTGCCGAGGATTTCGTCGCGGCGGCGAAATCCTCGGTCCTCCCTGGGAAGCGCGGACCGTCGCGGAAGTACCAGCCGCCTCGGATTGACCTTCAGCCGTTTGGGAGGCGAAGTCCGAGGTGCCTTTGCGGACCTCATCAAACCACTCGCAAGAGCTGGGCAAGCCCTGGCCGCATCTTGTGGCGCAACCCCTCTTCTCCAAATCCATGGGCTTGGAGAACCCTAGAAGCTATTGTATCTTTCGGGTTTGATCTGAGAGAATGACGATAGTGCATCGGTGGGCGGGGTCGGCACCATCGATGCCCAAGGCTGCTGTCGCGTGGTCTTGGTGTCCGTGGTGGAAAGGGTGTCACGCGTCCGGCGTGCCATCGCATGCCGTGGCGAAATCTACGTTAGGGAGTGATCGATGCAGGTCCTCGTCGGCTGGGACAATCCAAGCGAGTCGGAAACCATCAACCTTTTCCTCAACGTCGGCGATATCCAGGCCAAGATCACGACCGATCCGGAAGAGTTTGAGAACTCGGCCGCGATCGGTGTCTGGGACGTCATCCTCATGGCCCTCAGCTTCCCTTCTTCGGAGCAGGCTTACCCGCTTTTCATGAAGATTCGGGCACTGCAGCCGGAGGCGCCCGTCGTAGGGGCCTGCTTCCAGGGCGAAGTGGTTCACTTGGCTCGATTCATGGCCCACGGCCTGCACTCGTTCGTCACGCGCGATCCGGGGGGCGAGTTCATCCTCTTGCTGGGATCGGTGATCGAGTCGGCCAATGCAGCCATGCTCGCCCAGCGGTCGCGACAATTGGCGGAGCGACTGCGCGAGGAAATCGAGTCGGTGCGGCAGCTTCAAGAATCGGTCATTCCCCGCGACATCCCGGCTCCACCGGGGTACCACATCGCTGCCCGATACGAACCCGCCCAGATCCGCGTCTTGGGTGACCAGCCTGTGATCCTTGCGGGGGGGGATTACTACGATATCTTTAGCTTGGATGCGGATAACCTGATCGTGCTGGTGGGCGATGCGGCGGGCCACGGCATCAAGGCTTGCATGTCGATCATGACGATGCGAACGCTGATCCGCATGATCCGCGAGCACACCTATTCGGATACCGCCCATTTCGTGGCCGAGGTGAACCAGCGCCTGGCCAATCGGGCAATCGTGGCGGATGAGGGAGGTTTCATCACGTTGATGTACTGCGCCCTGGATACAGCGAATCACCGGCTCCAGTACACCTCAGCCGGACACCCCATGCCGCTGTTGCAGAATCTGAAGACCAACGAGATTTCGGCCCTCGGGGGCGAAGCTGAGGCGGGCATGCCGCTGGGGATCGATCCTCACGAGACGTACCATACGGTCAGCGTGGAACTCCCGGAGGAATCGCGGCTGCTGCTCTTCTCCGACGGCCTGACCGACGCGTTTCCGGCAGGGGGGGACATCTACGATCAGTTTGGCGAGAAGGGCATCATCAAGTGCCTCCAGTCGTCCCGGGACATGAATCTCGATGCCGCTCTGGACAAACTGTTCGTTGATTCACAGGCCTTCACGCAAGGTAGCGGCCGGCACGACGACACTTCTGCCGTGCTCGTCGAGCGAACCAACGTCCGTTGAGACGCGGGCTGACTTTCACAGCCATCCGGCACGCCGGTACCAGGCAATGGTCTGCTCCAGGCGCTCGGCGAGCGATGCGCCGGTGCGAAATCCAAGCTCAGCGCGTGCCTTCTCGGCCGAACAGACCCAGGAGCCGGCCGCAATTTCGTCGAGCTTGTCGAGGTTCAGGAATGCCCCCTTGCCGCGGATCCACATGCTGATGTGCACGCCGACGGCCGCGGCGCGGACGAGGGGCATCGGCATTCGCACAATGCGTGTCTTCTTTCGCCCAAGGGCTTGACCGATCACAGTCCCGAGATCGGCGTACGTGGGTGCTTCGTCATCGGCAACAAAGTAAATCCCCCGGCCATCCGTTTCCGCGGTGGGTGTACCGCAAGGAGCAATCCGGGCCCCGCGTTCGGCCGCCAGCGCGAGTGCCTCGGTCAGGTCGCGCACGTGGACGATCGAGTACCGTTGCGGCTTCCTCCCGGGCACGAAATGCCGGCCAAAGCGGGCGATCGCTTTGAACATCGCCAGACCGCTGCGATCACCTTCCCCGAGCACGATTGGCGGCCGAACCACGGTGACCGGCACGGCGTGGGCAAACTCGCGAGCGATCAATTCGGCCGCCAATTTGCTCCGTCCGTAGTGGGATACGGGAGTTGGCGGGTCCGATTCGACTCGCGGACGATCGGGCGGTGATGCGCCCGCCGCCGCGATCGACGAAACGAACACGACCACGGGCGGACGGTCCGTCTGCGAGCAGGCCCTCAGCAGGCTGCGAGTACCTTCCCGGTTGACTCTGTAGAAGTCGCTGAAACGAGGCGTCCACAGGCAGCCGGCCGCATGGAACACGACCTCCGTGCCGCGGACGGCCGCGATCATCGACTCATAATCGGACAGTTGCCCACGGACCAGGGACGCGGGTACGCCCTCCAAGGCCCGGTCGGACGACGTAGGACGCAGAAGGCACGTTACGTCATGGCCGGACTCCGCAAGCCAGCGTGCCAGATTCGATCCAATGAAGCCGCTCGCGCCGGTGACAAGGATCCTCCTGGCGTGCAGCGGCGTCGTCAGCGATCGATCAGCGTTTGCCTGACAGTTCGGCCCGCCGGAAGACCTCCGATCATCCTTCTGATCCCCGATGTTGGGCATGGCTTCGCCCGTTGGCCAAAGGGTTGATATTCCCGCGCCGGCATTGCTTGACCGCAATTGGCGACGCCCTGTACAATCATCGACTTTGAAGAACCTATTATTTTGCGGCCCTTGCCTTTATGTCGGCAATTGTAGTCCAACAAGTCGCCTCGCGCCGTCAGCGAGCGGAGTTCTTGTCGTTCCCCTGGAAGTTGTACCAGGGAGATCCCAACTGGATCCCCCCTTTGCGTCAGAACCAGAGGGAACTAGTCGGGTATGCTAGGCATCCGTTCTACGAGAAGAACGAAGTCCAAACGTTCTTGGCCTATCGGTCCGGTGAGGTATGCGGGCGGATTGCAGCCATTGTAAACCGCGGACATGTCGAGCGATACAACGAGCAGCGGGGGTTCTTTGGATTTTTCGAGTGCGTCGACGATGAAGAGGCGTCCGAAAAGCTCTTCGACGCCGCACGCGAATGGCTTGCCAGCCGGGGCATGCTTTGCATGCGAGGCCCTACGAACCCGTCGCAGAATTACGAACTGGGCACGTTGATCGAGGGTTTCGATTCGCCGCCCACGTTCATGATGACGTATAACCCGGCGTATTATCCGCGGTTGATCGAAGCGTACGGATTCCGGAAGACCCAGGATCTTTACGCCTACTGGGGCCACGTTGACATGTTGCCCAAGACGGCGGAGAAGCTTCGCCCCATCGCCCTGGGCATTATCGAGCACTTGAACGTACGCATACGATCTCTGGATCGCAAGCGTTTCCAGCAGGATGTGGAAGCGTTCCTCGACATCTACAATCGTTCGCTCGCCAACACGTGGGGATTTGTGCCCATGTCAGCGGGTGAGGTTCGGCATATGGCCAAGGGACTGAAGTACCTGATCGTTCCCGAGTTGGCGGTAGGCGTGGAGGTCGACGGGCGGTTGGTCGGCGCCGTGTTCGGTCTGCCCGATTTTAACCCCCGAATTCGCCAGATCGACGGTCGCCTGTTTCCGTTCGGATTCTGGCGTCTGCTTCGCAACAAGCGCGGAATCAAACGCATCCGGGCGATCAGCACCAACGTACTGCCCGAGTACCAGCGCCAAGGCTTGGGACTTGTGTTGCTGCACGGGGTGGGTCCCAAGGCCATGGAGTGTGGAATTCAAGAGGCCGAGTTCTCTTGAGTCCTTGAGTCCAACCTCCTCTCGCGGCGCAGCCTGGAGAAGGGTGGGTCCATCCGCGCGAAGACGTATCGCCTGTACGATTGGGACCCCCACCCGGACAGTCAACTCGCCACGTTCAGGGATTCCGGGCAAGGGCCAAGCCGACCATGGAACGGTTGAACTCGCAGCGATCGGCGGACGCGGATAACGCGGCAGAAACCGATTGTCGTGGCTCGTCCGGCAGCGATCCCGTCGAGATCCGAGAAGTGGCATCCCGACACGACCTCCGTCAGTTCGTGCGTTTTCCGTACCGTATCTTCGCTAACGACCCCCAATGGGTGCCGCGGCTGGAGTTCGAGGTCACGGAATTCGTGGACCCGAAGCGGCATCCCTTCTACCTTCACGGCGCCGCCACGAAGTTCCTGGCTTGGCGCGGTGGTGAGGTCGTGGGGCGGATTCTCGTCAGCGACGACCCAGCGTTCAATTCGTATCATGGCACCAATCTGGGCTGCTTTGGCATGTTTGAGAGCGTCGACGATCGGGCGGTCGCCGCAGCGCTGCTCGATGCAGCCTGCGTGTGGCTGAAGGCGCGCGGACGCGACGCAATCCGAGGCCCCATCGACTACTCGATGAACTATGCGTGCGGCTTGCTTACGAAAGGGTTTGACACCCCCCCCAGAATCATGATGAACCACAATCCTCCCTACTACTCGCGTCTCTTGGAGGAATGTGGCTTGGCAAAGGCCAAGGACCTGCTCGCGTGGTGGTTCGTCGATGCGCCGAACATGCTGACGAAGTGGAAACGCCGCTCGGAGTGGCTCCAACGTCGGGGCACCGTCAAGATCCGTCCCTTTTCCAAGAAGGACTTCGATGCCGAGGTCCAGCGATGCAACGCGGTGTATGCCACGTCCACGGCCCGCCACTGGGGTTTCTCGCCGCTAAGCGATGCCGAATTTCGCCACCTCGCTAAACAGATGGCTTGGATCGTCGACCCAATGCAAGCGTTGGTGGCCGAAGTGGACGGAAAGCCCGTCGGGTTCTCGATTACGCTTCCCGATTTGAACGAGGCCATCCAGCCCCTTAAGGGCAGGCTCAGCACATTCGGCGTTCCGATCGGGCTCGTTCGGCTCTTCTTCCGACTGCGAAAAATCAAGACAGCGCGCATGATGGTCCTTGTCGTCCTGGAGGAATACCGACGCCGCGGGGTTGCAGAATTGCTCATTTTACGTACTCTTGATTACGGTCGCAACACGCTTCACTACACCGGGGCCGAGCTGAGCTATACGCTGGAAGACAACACGCTCATCAACCGCACGATCGAGGCGGTCGGGGCTGTGCCGTACAAGAGATACCGGATTTACGAGAAGTCTCTGGTGTAGTCGTGGTTTCTCGTCTTCTCGTTCGGAATCCCGCGTGACCGCTTCGGCCGCGCGGGCGATAAAGTACCTAGGATCCAAAGCCGATCGATTCCTTGCCTAGTCAGCTTTGGCCGGCTAGTATGCCGGTTGGGAATGTCAAAGTATGAGGGCTGGGGCGACGCGCCTAGAGCTGGGCAGGATATGGAATCGACTCCGGAAATCGTGATAACCGGACTGGGGGTCGTTTCCCCGATCGGCATTGGTGCTGAAGCGTTTTGGCGGTCGCTGGCGGAGGGCAAGAGCGGCATCACCCATGTGGGCTGGAAAGGTGGCTGCCAGCTCGCCAACCCGATCGGGGGGGTAGTCTCTCACTTTGAGCCGGGCCGGTTTGTGCGGCCCCGAAAAAGTCTGAAGCTCATGGGTCGCGAGATCCAACTTGGCGTTGCTGCCGCCGACCTCGCTTGCTCCGATGCCAAGGTCAGCGGCCACGTCGCCCCCGAGCGGATGGGAGTCGTGTTCGGCGCCGACACGATGATGAGCGACCTGGAAGACATGGTCGGAGCCTATCGTTCCAGCCTGATCGACGGTCAAGTTCAATTGGCGACGTGGGGAGAAAAGGCGTTCCCGGAGTTGTTTCCGCTGTGGATGCTCAAGTATCTCCCCAACATGCCTGCCTGCCACATCGGAATTGCGCAGGACGCTCGCGGGCCGAACAATTCGCACACGCTGGGCGAGGTCTCCAGTCTCACGGCATTGGCCGAGGCATCCCATGTCATCCAGCGCGGCCACGCCGACGCGATGGTGACGGGCGGCGTCGGACTGCGGATCCATCCGCTGACCATGGCCCGCTACTGCTCGCTACAGATGTCGCACCGAGACTCGGAACCGACTCGTGCCTGCCGGCCGTTCGACGCGGATCGCGATGGCATGGTTCTTGGCGAGGGATCGGCCGCATTTGTGCTGGAGACTGGTAAGCGCGCGCGAGCGCGCGGTGCGACCATCTATGCTCGAATCCTCGCCTGCGCCAATGCCTTTGAGCCGCGCAACGGCACGGAGTCTCGGCAGGGCACTTCGATCCGTCGGGCGATTCGCAAGGCGCTCGAAGCGGCTGGGCTTCAGCCGAAGGACATCGGTCATGTCAATGCCCACGGCCTGAGCACGACGGACGACGACCGTATCGAAGCCCAGGCGATCCGCGACGAGTTGGGCGATGTGCCCGTGACCGCGCCGAAGAGCTACTTCGGCAACCTGGGGGCCGGTGGCGGGGCGGTGGAAATGGCCGTAAGCGTTCTCGCTCTGACCAACGGCCTCGTGCCTCCCACGCTGAATTATGAACGCCCCGACCCGACTTGTCCCATCCGCGTGATTTGCGGAACCCCCGTTCCCAGCCCCAAACCCGCCGCCTTGGTGCTCAACCACAACGAT
>CAZFKF010000216.1:0-7262 GCA_964518805.1 uncultured Planctomycetaceae bacterium
CGTGCCCTCCTGACACTCGCCGTCGCTTAGGAGCACAAACACGCGGGCCGGGGTCTTCTGGATGCGCTGCGCCAGGGCCATCCCGAGCCCGAGCGACAAGCCGTGCCCCAGCGATCCGGTCGACGCCTCGACGCCCGGCACGCAGCCCAGGCTGGGATGCTCGCCCAGCCGGCCGCCCGGGCAGTTGAAGGTGTCCAGTAGCGCTAGGGGAAAGAAACCGCGATGCGCCAACGTGGCGTAGAGGGCCGTGGCCGCATGCCCCTTGCTGAGGATGAAGCGGTCGCGGTGTTGGTCCGAAGGGTGGGCCGGATCGATGCGCAAGATCGCCCAGTAGGCCGCCACGAGGATGTCGACGCACGAAAGCGAGGAGCCCAGATGCGGCGTCTTGGCGGCGCTCGACATTTGCACCAATCGTCCCCGGATCGTACGCGCAAGCGCGCTCAGGTCGGCGATCACGGCGGCGGGAGTCGATGGGCTCTTCATGCGTTCGTCATGCCCGGCGGTTTCTACGTTTGTTCGGCCAGCCAAACAAGCCGTAGGTGGGTCAATAAGCCGTAGGGTGGGGCAAGCGAAGCGCAGACCCACCGGAGACCGCGTTGATTCTGGTTGGCGGGCCTGCGCTTCGCTTGCCCCACCCCACAACAAGACTTCGCTCCGCTACTCCTTGTGTACGTACTCGGCCGGCATGTCCCGCAGTCGTGACAGGTTCTGTTGGACCCATGCAATCGTCTCGCGGATCGCGTCTTCGACGGTCCACCGCGGGCAGAACCCCAGTTGCAGGCGTGCCTTCGCGCCATCGAGCAGATAAGCCGAATCCTGTCCCAGCCGTCCTTCGACCACCTCGACGCAGTCGTCGAACGACGCGCCCAGTTGCCGGCAAATTTCGGCGACGAGCTGGCGGATCGTCTGGGTCCGATCGGTGGCCAAGTGGTAGATTTCGCCGGGGCCTCCGTCCTGGGCCGCTCGGAGGGTGCCTTCAACCACGTCGCGAATGTGAATGAACGAGCGGACGCTCGTTCCGCCCCCTTCCAGACGCAGCTTCTTGCCCGTCAGGATGCAGAGGATCGTCTTGGGAATGATCCGGTAAAGCTGCTGCCCCGGCCCGCACACGTTGGCCGAGCGGGTCAACACCACCGGAAACCCGTAGGTCTTCTGGAATGCCAGCAGATTCATGTCGCAGGCCGCCTTCGAGACAGCGTACGGCGTGCTGGGATTCATCGGAGCCCTCTCGTCGACCAGCCCGGCGGTGTGCCCATAGACCTCCGGCGTCGACGCCTGGACGAACTTCTTCAGGAACTCGAACTTCCGCAACCGGTCGTGAAGCCGAACCATGGCCAGCGTGTTGGTCTGATACCAGTGTTCCGGGCAAGCCCAGCTTTGGGCGACCATGCCCTGGGCGGCGAAATTGACCACGTAGTCCGGCCGGAACTCCCTCGCCGCAGCCTCGATCCGGTCGAGGTCACGGTTCAGGTCCCATTGCCGGAAAGAGAACCGCTCGTGGGCCGACCACCGGTAGGGCAAGAACACGCCATCGGGCTCCGGCGAACGGCTGACGCCCAGCACTTCGGCGCCGTCGCCGAGCACCCGCGCCGCGAAGCTCGCGCCCGAAAACGAGTTGCTGCCGATCACGAGATACCGTGGGTCTGACATACCGCTTTCATCATCTGGATGTTGTAGTACCGGACATCGGTCATCGCGTCCGGAAGTCGCCCGGCCTGGAACGCGCCGACCAGGTCGCGCGAACCGTCCTCCACCGTCCGTTTCGGCACGAATCCCAGCTCGCGTTGGATCTTTTCCGAAGAGATGTGGTAGGACCGTGGATCGTTGGAGGGGGTGGTGACGATGGGGATCTCGCCTCGTTCGGGCAGCAGCCGGCGAACCACCCCGCGCACGATCTCGGCCGTCTCGGCCACGGTGTGGTTCTGATGGCCGGCGTTGAAGATCTTGCCGGCCAGCAGCGCGTCGGGCGCGTCGAGAAGCAGCAGATACAAATCCACCATGTCGTCGATGTGCAGGTTCGGTCGCATCTGCGCGCCGCCGAACACGGTGATTCGCCCGGCGTTCACGGCGTGGTTCGTGAGGATGTTGACCGTCAGGTCGAGCCGCTGCCGGGGCGAATAGCCGCAGATCGTGGCCGGCCGGATCACCACCGGCACGAATCCCGCAGACTGCTCCCCGAGCAGTACCGGTTCGCACATCGCCTTGTACTTGTTGTAGAGCGAGATCGGAACCAGCGGGTGATCCTCGGTCACCTCGGGGGCGTCGCTCACGCCGTACACGCTCCCCGAAGACGCCAGGATGAACCGCCGGACGCCTTGCTCCTTGCTGGCGCGGACCAGTGGGCCGAACGCTTCGTAGTTGATCGAATGACTCAGCGCGGGGTCCAATTCCACGCTGGGATCATTCGAGATGCACGCCAGGTGAATCACAGCCTCGCAATCCCGCACGGCCGAGCGCACGAGATCCCGGTCGCGGATGTCCCCGCGAACCAGTTCCAGGTGCGGATGGTCCTTGACCGACGCCAACGCCTGCTCGCCGTAGATGAACAGGTCCAGCACGCGCACGCCGTAGCCCAGCGACAGCATCCGGGGAACGAGCACCGCGCCCACGTAACCCGCTCCGCCGGTCACCAGCACGCGCCGCACCGGCCGGGGCTTGTCAGCCTCCGTAGGGCGGACCAAACGCAGTGAGGCCCGCCCCGCGTCTTGGCCCGGTTCATCCATGCTCATGGGACATCGCTCCAACCTTCGTAACTCCACAGCGAATCGATGCGTTCCAGCAGCACCTCACGCGTCACGACGTTGCGGTTGCCGACGGTCTCCACGGCCTGGGCCCCGACCACGTTTCCCAAGAAGCCGATCACTTCCATGGGCGTGTCCCGCGCCGCACACAAGGCGCTGGCCGCCAGCAGGGCGTCGCCCGCCCCGATGCGGTCGACGATCCGCCGCGTGAACGCCGGCACCGTGAAGAACCCCTGCTGGGCGTGATAGCACAGGCAGCCGTCTCGGCCCCGGGTAATCACCATGCGCTGGCAGGAGAGCCTCTGGGCCGTCTCGGCCACGATCAACTTGAGGTCCTTGCACGAGTTGCGGGCTTCGAGCCGCAGTTCTCGTTCGGACAGGCAGATGCAGTCCGCGCGGCGGTACTTCGAGACCGTGTTGAACCCCTGGTTGGCCGCGTTGGTTTGCGTATTGACCGCCAGGAAACGACCCTCCCGGCAAAGCAACGCGATCACCTCCGGGGTCAGCAGGCCGTGCCCGTAGTCGGTGACCACCACCGCGTCGTAGTCCGGAAGCACCGCCTCCAGCCGCTCGCACAACGGCCGGGAGACGGTTTCCAAGGCGCCGGGGTCCATCACGTAGACCTCGAACAACTTCTGGAATGGGTAGATCTCGACCAAGCGCCGTTTGAGGATCGTGTGGGCGACGGGGGCGGAAAGCAAGTGTGCGTCGATCTTCGGATCGAGTTTCTCGCGAATGAATTCCTCGTGCGAGTCCTGCGACCCAAGTACCGTGACCAGACCCACGTGGTCGCAAAAGGCCGCCGCCTGATTGGCGATGGCCAGGATGCCTCCGGCGAACTTCTCGGCCGAGACGTATCGCGCGGCGAGGACCGGCTCCTTGCCCGACTTGCCGATGGTCTCGCAGTACTGATACTCGTCGACGATGGCCTCACCCACGAACAAGACGCGCAGCGATCGGACTTCCTCAAGGCACCGAAGCACCTCCTCGCGCGCGTGCCTGGCGGCAAACGGGGCCAAGAAGGCGCTCGCTTCGGCCGGATACGCCGAGATGAAATGCTGCGCCAGACCCGCCGGACTCAACAGGGCGTTGTCCAGCACGGTCAGGATGCCGCCGGCCTGATGGACCGCTGCTTCGAGGCTCGCGCGGCGGGCGGCCAACTCCTCGACGGGGCCCGACAGGTCGTCACCCGGCACGTACACGTCGGGACGGAGCATGGCAATGGCCTCTTCGGCCAAAGGGCACGGACTGACCGCCACGTAGTCCACGTGCCTTACCGCGGCCACCATCTCGGCGCGGAGATGCTGCGGGAAGAGAACCCTGCCGCTCTCTTGGGGGAACTGTCCGTCGGCGGTCAACGTCACGCACAAGATATCGCCCAACCGCTTGGCCTGCTCCAAGTACCGGACGCTGCCGACATGGAGCAGATCGAAGATGCCGTGGCACTGGACGACCCGCTTCCCCTCGGCCCGCAGCGAAGCCGCCACGTGCGCCAACTGCTCCAGAGACCGGATTTTCTCGTCGCAAGCCATCGTCGTCGCGTATTCCCCAGGGACCTGCCGCCCCGCCGAGAATGAGGCGGGAACCGCCTTCCCCACCTGCGGGCGGGTCCCGAGCCAAGAAAAGAACCTGTCGAGGAACCTTCCACCCATAATACCATCGAAACAAGCAGGCCGACTAGGACCGAATCCGCCGTGCGCCCGCGCCGTCCAAGCCTGGCAATTCACATCGAATCCTGGTAAAGTCGGACGGATCTTTGGGCCCGGGCCCCTCGTCATTTCTTGAGAAACGGAGCGAGACCGTCATGAATCGCACCACCTTTCGCTGCCGATTGTTGCCGATCATCGTCACGCTGGCTGTTGGACTGATGGCCGGGACCGCCAGGGCCCAGCAAAAGAGCGTCCAGCCGGGGATCAACAAGCAGTACGAGAAGGCCGATCTGAAGGCCGAGATCCAGCGGTTCGAGGGCCAAGGCCGCGACGTGGTCAAGCGGAAGGACGAAATCCTCGCCGCCTGCCAGCTCAAGCCGGGGATGAACGTGGCCGACATCGGGGCTGGCACGGGCCTGTTCACGCGGCTCATGGCCCCCAAGGTTCTTCCGGGCGGAAAGGTCTACGCCGTCGACATCACCAAGGCGTTCATCGAGCACATCGAGAAGACCTGCCGCGAGCAGAAGATCCCGAATGTCGTGGGCATCGTCTGCCCACCCGATTCGACGGGCCTCGCGCCGCAGTCGATCGACCTGGCCTTCGTCTGCGACGTGTACCATCACCTCGAATTCCCGCAGAAGACGCTGGCCTCGATCCGGCAGGCCCTGCGACCCGGCGGGCGCCTGGTGGTCGTCGAGTTCCACAAGGCCGGCCGGATGAAGGACCATGTCCGGGGCGACAAGATGACGTTCACCCAGGAAATCGTGAACGCCGGCTTCAATCTCATCGACAGCCGCCCGCTAGGTGAAACGCAGTACATCCTTCAATTCGGGAAAGCCGGCCTGAGGCCGCCGGCCACGCCGCTGGTGGTCCACGATCCGTACTTCAGCATCTGGTCGTTCAGCGACCGGCTGGCCGACGACTGGCCGCGCCACTGGACCGGGGCGATCAACGCCATGTCGAGCATGGTGCGGATCGACGGCAAGCCGTATCGCCTCATGGGCCTGGAGCCCCGCGACTGCCCGGCCATGCCGCAGGTGGGACGAACCGTGCGGCCCACGTGCACCCAATACGCATTCGAGGCTGACGGAGTGGAGCTTCAACTCTGGTTCCAGGCCCCCCTGTTGCCGCACGATCTGGAACTGATCAGCCGCCCGGTTACCTACTTGCAGTGGTGCGTTCGTTCGCTCGACAATCGCGAACACCGCGTCGAGATCTACTACGACAATTCGGCCGAGCTCGTCGTCAACGAGCCGAGGCAACCGGTGCAGTGGTCGCGGCCCAAGGTGCCTGGCCTCGATGTGCTGCGCATCGGTTCCGCCGAGCAGCCGGTGCTCAAGAAGAAAGGCGACAACCTGCGGATTGACTGGGGGCATCTCTATGTCGCCACGCGCAAATCGCAGGAAGCATCGACGGTCATCTGCGACGCCGAATCGGCCCGCAAGAACTTCGCTCAAACGGGCCGGCTTCCCTCGGCCGACGATGCCCGGATGCCTCGCCCTGCGAACCAGAACTGGCCCGTCACCGCGTGCGCGTTCAATCTCGGCAAGATCGACACCGTGAACATGCCGCCCCGGGCCTGGCTGATGCTCGCCTACGACGACGAGTATTCGATCGAGTACCTTGGCCAGAGACTGCGACCTTGGTGGCGGCGCAACGGCGCCAGCGCCGCCGACCTGCTCCAAGCCGCGGCCAAGGTCTACCAAGACCGCAATCTGCTCTGGCCCTACAGCGACAGCGGCGACTTTGAGACCCCGTTCATGGACGATGCTCGGCGTCTCGGCGGACGCGACTACGCCCTCATGTGCGCCATCGCGTATCGCGAGGCGATCGGGGCCCACAAGCTGGTGGCCGGGCCCAAGGGCGAGCCGATGTTGTTTTCCAAGGAGTGTTTCTCCAACGGCTGCATTGCCACGGTCGATGTCCTCTATCCGGCGGCGCCGATCTTCGCCCTGTTCAACAACGAGCTGTTGAAGGCCACGGTCACGCCAGTGTTCGAGTACGCCATGACCGACCGCTGGAAGTTCCCCTTTGCCCCGCACGACCTGGGCACCTATCCGCTGGCCAACGGCCAGGTGTACGGCGGCGGCGAGCAGACCGACGAGAACCAGATGCCCGTCGAAGAGTCGGGCAACATGCTTCTGGTGGCCGCGATCATCTCGAAGGTCGACGGCAACACACAATACGTCGACCGCTACTGGCGTTTGCTGGAGCGTTGGGCCCGGTATCTCAAGGAGAAGGGGCTCGATCCGGAGAACCAGCTCTGCACCGACGATTTCGCCGGGCACCTGGCCCACAATGCGAACCTCTCGCTCAAGGCGATCCTCGCCCTGGGGGCCTACGCCCAGATGTGCGAGATGGCCAGCAAGCCCGACGAGGCAAAGCAGTATCGGGCCACGGCCGAGCAGTTCGCCAAGCAGTGGATGAAGCTGGCCGACGACGGCGACCATTTCCGGCTGGCCTTCGACAAACCGGGCACGTGGAGCCAGAAGTACAACCTGGTGTGGGACAAGCTCCTGGGCCTCAAACTCTTCCCGCCCGAGGTGGCCCGCAAGGAGATTGCGTACTACAAGACCAAGCTCCAGCCTTACGGCCTGCCGCTGGACAACCGGGCGATGTACACCAAGACCGATTGGGAAGTGTGGACCGCCACGCTGGCCGAGTCACGCGAGGACTTCGACGCCCTGATGAATCCGGTCTACCGCTTTGTGGACCAAACGCCCGACCGCGTGCCGATGACCGATTGGTACATGACCGACACGGCCAAGCAGAAGGGGTTCCAGGCCCGGCCGGTGATCGGCGGGGTGTTCATCAAGCTGCTCGACGATCCGGCGACTTGGAAGAAGTGGAGCACCTGGAAGCCCGATCCGGC
>CAZFKF010000217.1:0-7243 GCA_964518805.1 uncultured Planctomycetaceae bacterium
TGCGCGGCCAGATCGCGCAGGCTGCCGATCACCTGCTCCTCGGTCAGCATGTCGTTCCAGACCCAAAGCGGGGCTGAAGCGTATTGCCGGGGTGGGTCGGCAAACAGCTTCTTGACGGCCGCCGAATCGTCGCCGCGAGCGGCATCGGCCGCGATCCAGGCCGCCATGAACAGCACCCCAGCGAAACCCCCTCGCAACGCGGTATTCATCGAGAGACTCCTCTTGCTTGGCTCGGTGATCCAAATCGGATGTGGACAACGTACAATAACCTAAAGGGGCGACGCGCTGGAAGCAAGGCGCGAGTCGGAGGAGAAGAGGGGAGAGCGGAGGGCTGAAAGCGGAAAGCCGAAAGCGGCCGTTAAGGACTTGCCACGGGATTTCCGTGGCAAGTCCCCTCACCCCCGGCCCCTCTCCCGTCCAACGGGAGAGGGGAGAAGGTGTTGGATGAGTGCAAAGCTGAAGGCAGAGTGAGGGCGCTCGGGAGGGGGGGTGAGACCGATGCAGCGAGTTTTCGCGGGGTGGAGGGGCCGACTCGCGCCCACGTTCTGTACGGGCCCACTCGGACTGCCGATTCCTTCTCTCCAGAGCCTCTGCTTGATTCTTCAATTCGCAGTTTTTAATTTTCAATCCACAATTTGCAGTCCTTCCATTGCCGCCGAGGAGTCGCCGTTGCGGCTTACTCCGCAGGCCTCGTCCGCCGGCGTCCGTCAGCTTCCGGGCAAGCACCTTCTGCTGCTCACGGATCTGCCCTCGCTGCCGGCCGTCGACGAGTTGCCCGAAGTGTTCGATCGGGCGTTCCCGCAGTGGTGCAAGTACTTCGGTGTGCCTCAGGCCCGGCACGCAGACTGGCGCGTGACCGGCTGCGTGATGAAAGACGCGTCACTCTTCCGGAAGCTGAGACTCCTGCCCGAAAGGGTGCCGCCATTCGACAACGGCTACTCGTACAACTTCGACCTGTGGGTCGTGGATCAATCGACCGATTACTATCGCCGGCACCTTCTGCTGCACGAAGGCGTGCACAGCTTCATGAACACGCTGTTGGGTTCGTGCGGTCCGCCGTGGTATGCGGAGGGCATCGCGGAGCTGCTGGGAACGCACCGCTGGCACGACGGCGAACTGACGCTGGGATACCTCCCGCCCAGCCCGGACGAGACGCTGATGGGGTGGGGAAGGATCAAGTTCGTGCGCGACGCCTTCGCGGCCCGTCGTGCAAGACACCTTGCCGACATCCTGAAATACGATCCGGTCACCCAGCCCGGGCCCGAGGCCTACGGCTGGTGCTGGGCCATGGCAGCGTTCCTGGACGGCCACCCTCGCTACCAGGCCCGGTTCCGCACGCTTCCCCGGATCGTGGGCAAGCCGGACTTCAACGACCGGTTTCGCCGCCTCTACGCCGCCGACTGGAACAACCTGACCGAGGAGTGGCAGGTCTTCGCGGCCGACCTGGAGTACGGCTATGACATGAAACGCACGGTCATCGATTTCACGCCCGGCCGGGCGTTGGCGCAGGGCGGAGGGCAAGTCACCGTTCAAGCCGACCGCGGATGGCAGAACAGCGGCGTCGCTCTGAAAGAGGGCCGGACCTACCAGCTTCGCGCCAAAGGCCGCTATCAGGTGGCCGACAAGCCTCAGATCTGGTGGTGCGAACCCAACGGGGTGTCGATCCGCTACTATCGCGGACATCCGCTAGGAATCCTCCTGGCTGCGGTGCGGCCCGAGGTTCCGGCGGCCGGCCGCAGCCCTTTGATCACACCCACGACCATCGGCCTGGCTGCCACGCTGACGCCGAAGCACTCGGGCACGCTCTTCTTTCGGATCAACGATTCCTGCGCGGAGCTGGACGATAACGCCGGCACGCTGACCGTCGACGTGCAGGACGCCGGTCCGGCGGCGGAGGAGTGAACTGGTGAGGCGGGCGAGAATCGCTTACAATGGTCGGCGATTCCCCGCTCACTGGCCGTGCCTTGGTGTGACGTATGGCGAAAAGCAAGATCCTGATTGCCGACGACAATCAAACGAACGTCGAACTTCTCGAAGTCTATCTGGCCGGCATGGATTGCGACATCGCCACCGCCGTCGATGGGCGCGACACGTTGGACAAGGTGGCCAGCTTCCGGCCCGACCTGATTCTCTTGGACATCATGATGCCCAAGCTCAGCGGCTTCGAGGTTTGCAAGAAGGTCAAAGATCGCCCGGACACCAAGGACACGATGATCCTCATGGTGACCGCCCTGAATGAGCCGGGCGACATCGAGCGGGCGGTCCAGGCCGGCTGCGACGATTTCCTCAGCAAGCCGATCAACAAGCTGGAGCTGTTGAAGCGGGTCGAAAATATGCTCAAGCTCCGCCACGTGACGGACGAGCTGGAGCGACTGCGCCGCTACATCGACAGCATGGAAGACGGCGAACAGCCCCCGCGTAGGCCGCCGAAATAGGTGCGCCCAGGCCGGGCCTTGCGGCACGGGCTTAGCGCCACGACTTCACCCAGGGCAGGTTTCCCGCGGCATCCAGCGGCAGGTCGCGGAGCGGGGTGAGCACTTCGAGATCATCGCGGGCCCGAGCCGCTTCGAGATACGCGGCCGAGCATTCCACTTCCTCCAGGTCCAGCGTGTTGGTGATCCACAGGAGCCGGGCGTCGGGCGGTTCGACCAGGCCGACCGTGCCCAAGGCCAGATCGAGAATCTCGCGATCGGTTTCGTAGTCCATCGGGAACATCGCGGCGGAGAGGTGCCCGGCCGTGATCGCGTTCAGTCGCGTGGCACGCACGTCGGTTTCGCGCAGCATCTGACTCTTGCAGAACTCGGCGCACCCCAGGCCGACGGCGTTGCCGTGCGTGGCCTCGGTCAGGCTGCGCAAAGCGATCACCTTGACCTTAGGAAACTCGTCTTCAATCGCCTTGTGGTCGTCGAACTTGCGGCCCACGACGTTGGTGTCCAGCCCGGTGCCGCTGATGTTCTTGCCGATCTCGTCGACCAGCAGGAGGTCGACGCGATCGAACGGCAGCCGGGCCATCCATTGCTTGGCGAGGACGAGGAGTTCCTTTTCGCGGCTCTCGAACTGCTCGGGGGCGACGGCCTCGATTCGCGCGGTCTCGTCGAAGGCGTTTTCCACGACGGCCACCCCGGCCAGGATGCGGCACCGCTGGATCACCTCGCCGGCCACGCTGCGGATGATCTGGCCGAAACTGTAGTCGCCGATCGCCCGGTGGTAGATCGTCGCCCCTTCGCACTTGCCCAGGCCAATGAGGAGCATCTTCATCAGGCCGCTTTCGATGTCGCCGACGAACCGCGTGTGCGGCTTGATGCGATTGCACACCACCACGTGATCGGCCTCGAAGGCGTGGCGATCGAAGTGGACCGGAAAGCCCTCGGCCGTGCGGCAGACGACCACGGTCTCCATGCTCGATCGGATCGGGCAGCCGACGAACTGCTCGGTAATGCCGTACGACTCGATCACCGCGCGCTGCCCTTCGGCCGTGGCGCCGGCGTGGCTGCCCATGGCCGGCACAATGAACGGCTTGGCCCCGAGGCCCTTGAGGTGCTCGGCAACGGCTCGAATGACGACGGCGATGTTGGCCACTCCGCGGCTGCCGGCGGTTATCGCCACGGACTGGCCCGGCCGGACCTTCTGGTCGAGTTGCAGCCGGGCCAATTCCGAACCGACTGCGCCCGCGACATCACTTATCCGGGGGGACTGAAACTTTTGGCGTAGACGAAAGACCTTGGGGTACCCGCGCATGCTTCGACTCTGCAGAAAGACGGAAGAGGATGACGTACGCCATTCTAGCCGAGCCCACCCACGGGTGGTAGTGGCGCCCCGGGAATCGCCGGCCACCCGCCATTCGGCACGTGGCCAGTTCGCTATGGCCTCAATCGGGCTTTCGGGCTAGAATGCCGGCCCCCCAGATTGCCAGGAGACAACTTATGGCTACGGTGAGCCCGGACAGTCCCAAGAAACGCAGACCGAAGTTCAGGTTTTCGCTCCGCAGGCGCGTGCCCCGAGTATCGGCCCCTTATTGGGCGAAGCCTTGGGTTATCGGCGGAGCGCTCACAGCTTTGCTTGTGCTTTGGCTCCTGCCGACGCTGCTTGGGCACACATCGCTGGTGACTCGGATTGCCCGCCAGGTTGGGGCAGACGTCAACGGCCGGATCGACGTCCAATCCGCGTCGCTGGGATGGTTCTCGCCCGTCCGGCTGTATGGCGTACGGATTGTCGATCAAGACGATCGCCCCGTGATCGACGTGCCCGAGATCCGCGGCGAACGGGCTTTGATGTCCCTGCTTTGGAACAAGTCCGACCCTGGCGCGTTTCATCTGGATGGCCCCAAACTCTCGGTGGTCCTTCGCGAAGACGGCAGCAATCTGGAAGATGTGTTCGCCAAGTACCTGGCGCCGAGCGATCGCAAGAAGATCGGCGTGGCCGTCGAGGTGGTCAACGGCAGCGTATCGATCGAGGACTCGCGATCCCGAAAGAACTGGCAGATCGACCAACTGGACGTAAGCTTCGCGATGCCCGCCGACCGCTCGCGTCCTTGGGAACTGACGACCTCGGGGATCCTTGCCGGCGCTCAACGAGGCGGTTCGTTCAACGCGGAAATGCGGGTCCAGCAGCCGGTGGGTGATCGGACGCCGAGCGGAACGAAGTCGGCCGGCGCACAGGAAGCCGAGGGGCCTGCGGGTCCGGACTTACTGACCCTGAAGACCGAAGGACTCAACCTGGCGGTGCTCGAACCGGTGATGCGCCGCGCCGTGCCCGGGATGCGCTTGGCCGGACGACTGTCTGCGGTTGCCGAATGCCGTTGGGACAGCCGCCGGCCGGACAGCCGGGCCGCCGTCCGAATGAGCACCGTTGCGGAGGACCTGAAACTGGCCGCCGCGATTCTCGGCACCGATCAGCCGTCGCTGGCGCGGCTGCGCGTCGACGGGGCCATGGAGTGGGAGAACGGACTCGTCCAGTTCGATCGCGTGACGGCGGACTCGGACATCGGTTCGCTTTCGCTCACGGGAGTCGTGGACATCAGCGGCCGCGCCCGGGCCGCGGCCCGGCGAGGGTATGAAGTCAGCGGGCAACTCGATCTGGCCCGACTTGCGGCCCTGCTGCCCAACACCCTGAAAATTCAGAAAGACACGCGGATCACTTCCGGGCAGGCGCAGTTGACGTTCGCGAATCGTCCGGGCCAGGAAGGGGCGGTGTTGAACGGGCGGCTGGAATTCTCGAATCTGACCGCCAACAGCGGCGGCCGGCAGGTGGCCTGGAAGCAGCCCATCTCGCTCGCGCTGGCTGCCAAGGAGACGGCCCAAGGCCCCGTGATCGAGACCTTCAAATGCGAGTCGACCTTTCTCCGCATCCAGGTCTCGGGCACGCCGAGCCAATTGACCGGAACCGCCACGTTCGACGCCGGAAAGCTGGCCGAGCAATCGCGAGGCTTCGTGGACCTGGGCGGAACGCGATTGGCCGGCGACGGCTCGGCTGAGTTGACGTGGAAACGTACGGCCGACGGCGCCTTCGACGCCAATGCCAAGTTGCGGCTCAACGGATTCCAGTTCGCCCTCCCCGAGCGCCCAGCGTGGACCGAGGATGCCCTCTCGCTGACGGTCTCGGCCACCGGGCAATCGAATGCGTCTGGGCCCACCCGGCTCAACACGGCGGTCGTGAAGATGGAGTCGGGAAGCGACCTCGTCGAAACCCGGCTCCTGGAACCGGTGGCCGATTTCCGTGGCAGCGGGCCTTGGCAGGTGGAACTCCACTCCCGAGGCCAACTCACGCGGTGGCCGGGCCGGCTGGCCTGGTGGCTTCCGTCGAAGACCTGGTCGGCACAAGGGTCGTACGACCTGGTGGCCGGAGCGACGCTCTCGGGCACGGCCTTGGCGATCCGCCAGGCCCGCTTGACCGCGCAGACTCTGGAAATCGCCGGCCCCAAAGTCGTCGCACGCGAGCCGAGATTGGAGATGTCGCTCACCGGACGATGCGACTGGGCGTCGCGCCGGCTGGAATTGGAGAACGCCACGCTGGCGTCCTCGACGATTGCCGTGCAGGCCACCCGATTCATCTGCTCGTTGCCGCCCCGGGGGCCCGTCGAACTGACCGGCTCACTCGTTGGGCAGGCAGCGCTGGACCGGGTGCGGGCGCTGGCCACCCTGGACGCCAAAGCCCCGCCCGCGTGGAGCCTGGGAGGACGCCTGGTGGGCAGGGCGGAGTTCAAACAGTCGGGCGGACTGGTCACGGGCCACGTCGACGGACAAATCACCGATCTGGATATCGTTCACAAGTCCGGCCAGCGGTTCCAGGATCGCGACGTGCGATTCGTGGCCCAAGGCAACTACAACGACGCCAGCCGGCTGGTCCATATCGAACAGGCCGAGTTCACCTCGGCCACGCTCAAGTGCTCGCTGGCGGGCAAGATCGCCGAACTTAACACCCAGCCCGACCTCCAACTGTCCGGACGCATCGACTACGACATGGAGCGGCTGTCGCTGTTCGTACGTTCGCTGGTTGGCGAGGGGTTTCGCCTCGCAGGCCGCGGCTCAAGCCCGATCGCCTATCAAGGTGTATGGGGTTCGGACAAAGCCGTTGCCACCGGCAAGCTGGGCTGGTCTTGGGCCCAGGTTTACGGCTTCCAGCTAGGGGCGGGCGAATTGCAGGCGTCGCTTACCAAGGGGCTGCTCGACGTGCAGCCGCTCACGGTCGACTGCAACGAAGGCCGACTGCGCGTCGCGCCGCAGTTCAAGTTCGCCCAGGAGCCCAGGGAGATCGCGATTGCCCCGGGACGCGTCGTGGATCAAGTGCGGCTGACACCGGCCATGTGCACGTCGCTTCTGCAGTACATCGCCCCGCTCCTGGCGGGCGTCACCACCGCAGAAGGCCGATTCTCGATCGATTTGGAGGGCTTCCGCGTCCCGCTCTGGACGCCGACAGCCGCTGCGGGTGCTGTCGTCTACGCGCCGTTGAACTGGCCGGAGGCGGAAATTGCCGGCAAGCTGGTGGTCCATTCGGCGCAGATCAGCCCCGGGTATCTCATTCGGGAGATTGCCCAGTTGCTGGGCTACAACAACCCGGCCTACCTGATGCGCGAATCGGCCATCCCGTTCCGAATGACCAAGGGCCGAATCTACCATCAGCAAATGGACCTGGCGCTGGGCGACCTGACGATTCGGACCTATGGATCGGTGGGCCTGGACCAGTCGCTGTCGCTGAAGATCGAAATGCCCATTCCTCCCAAGTGGCAGTCGCAAGCGGTGATCGG
>CAZFKF010000218.1:0-7241 GCA_964518805.1 uncultured Planctomycetaceae bacterium
AAAGACGCCCAGAAACTCCCCGAAGCCCTGGAAACGGCCCGTAAGACGATCGAGCAGATGCTCGGGGCTTGAGCAAAGCCTCCGTGTCACGACGCGATGCCTATCTTGACTGAACTGCCGTACCTCGTCAGAATGGGTGCGCGATCAAGAGAATCCCTGCGCGCATCGTCCGACCGCGCACAGGATGGGCGGTAGTCCTGCCTCGTCATTGCAGAGACGGGTGGCGCCCTTGATCCTGCTCGAACGTCCTGCGGAGTCCGATCGATGATTCATCGCATTCGCATTCAGAACTTCAAGAGCCTGCGAGACGTGACTGTGGACCTCGATCCGGTCACGGTCTTCATCGGCAAAAGCGGCACGGGAAAGACGAATTTCGCGTCGGCAATTCGGTTTCTTCGCGACTATCTTGCGTTGAACATGCAGGTTGTTTTGCAGCGGTACCCCGCCTGCGCATGTGCAACGAATGTCTCTGGTGCAATCGAGTTCGAGTTCGAGTTCAGTGTTCCCGGTTTCACGGACCGATTCCACTACACTCTCGCTCTCGATCGTGCTATCCAAAATCCTCCGCAATCTGAGTCCCTAGAGTGTGGATCGAAGACAGTATTCCGACAGACGAAACCTGCGAGAGGCGGCTCGCAGTGGGAAACTGAGCCTCCCCTGGTGTCCCCTCCTCAACCGGGCCGAGCGGCTCTCGGGCGTCTACCAGGCCTCGAAGAAGCCGTGGTCGCCTACACGGCACTGACTGCCGGGATCGGTGTCTACACGTTTCCCAACGGGGTTCTGGGAAGAGACGGAGGAAGTGAGAGAGTTACCGGCCTGGTGGACGATGCTGGCAACTATCTTCATGTTCTTAAGGACGTGACCAGCAGCCTTCAAGATATTGTGGCGCGGAAGGGAATTGCGGCAGCACTCAGACGAATCAATTCCACGGTCGTCAGCGTGGAACTCGACTCTGTCCAAAATCCGACCAAGGCGATCGTTGGACACCGGTTCGGGGATAAGATACTCCCGCTGGGACTCGCACAGGAATCGGAGGGCTTCCGCCGGTTCTACGCACATCTGTTGGCACTGTATCAGATGCCGCCCAAGCAGACGCTGATTTTCGAGGAGCCGGAGAACGGCATCTATCCCGGCGCACTGGAGTTGCTGGCCGACGAATTCAAGGCCGCTCCGGACGCCGGGCGAGGGCAAATCCTGCTGACCACGCACAGCCCTGCACTGCTCGATCATTTTTCCGAGCGCCAGATTCGGGTCGTTGACCTTGTTGACTTGGAGACTCGCATCGGGTGTCTGGCCGAAGAGCAGAAGAGCAGCGTTGTCGAAGGGCTTCTGCACGCCGGAGAACTACTCACCGTCGATCCCGCGCGAATGGAGGCCCCATGACTCCGAAGCGTCTGGTCCTGCTCGTCGAGGGACAAGGCGATGTGGAGGCCGCCCCGGTGCTCTTGAAGCGGCTGTTGGGCGAGTACCACGCGTTCGACATCGTGTTTCCGGACCCGGCTCCGTTTCGTGTCGGCGAGTACGGCAGGATCAGCCGCAACGACTTCGGGGAGTGGCGACGGTTCCTGGAAGCGGCTGCCAAGCGAAGAGACCTCGGGGGCTGCCTTCTGCTGCTGGATGGCGACAGTCCTTTGAAAGTCGAGGGGCAAGCTTTCTGCGCCGCACGTGCTGCGCGACGCCTTGCCGAGGAGGCCCGCAAGGTGGGCGCGGGGGCCGTCTTTTCCGTGGCCATCGTCTTCGCCTGCATGGAGTTTGAATCGTGGTTGATCGCTGGGGCGCAGTCGCTCGCCGGGAAGTCCTTCTTGGACGGAAGAAAGGGACTCCCGGACATGACCGAACAGATTCCGGCTGACCCGGAGACTGCTCCTCGGGACGCGAAAGGCTGGTTCCGCGCTCGCATAAAGTCGGGTTACAGCCCCACGCGCGATCAGAAGGAACTGACCGAACTGGTCGATTTGGGCGTGATCCGCCAAGTCGGCATGCGGTCGTTTCAACGACTGGAGTCCGCGCTGGGGCAATTGGTCGCGGCGATTCGTTCCGGCCAACACGTGGTAACGCCGACATCCGCATCGAGTCGGCATCTCCAATGACTCTGCCGGCAGCCTCCGCAAGACACAGTGAGTCCCCTGGAATGCGAACAAGCGATTGTCCCTCTCCGAGAACCGGCGTGGAACGGATGGGCATTGCCCTCGGTCTGTCGTTTGTGCCGTTTGCAGCCTGCCGGCCTGGGCTCAGGACGGCAAGCCGAAGCCGGCCGTGTGGATGTGCCCGCCGTCGCATGAGGGCGGACGGGCCCTGCGCGAGTTGTTCGAGCGGCCCGAACAATGGGCCCAGACGCGGAAGGCCGTCGCCGTGCTGGGATACGCCGACCACGTTTTGAACCGGCAGTTCGGCGACGACGAGTTGAAGCAGTGGTTCTCGATGTTGCAGGCGTGGAAGCTGAAGTTCGCGCTGGAGGTCGGCGCGGTGAAGCCGTGGGGGACGACGGGCGAAAAGGTCTTTGCGGCCCAGCGCCCGATGTGGGACCGGTTCCATCGGCTGGGCGCGAGCATCCACGCCATCGCCCTAGACGAGAGCCCTTGGTCTGCACCCGGATGCACATCAAAAAGCCGGACGAATACGCCGTGCGCGAAACGGCCAGCTTCATCGCCCTGGTGCGCAAGCACTGCCCGCACGTGCTGATCGGCGACATCGAAGCCTACCCCTCGATCCCCATTGCCGATCACTTCCGCTGGATCGAGGCCCTCCAGCAGCGGCTGGCGGGGTTGAAGGTGCGGGGGCTGGATTTCTACCGTTTGGACGTCGATTGGGTGACCTGCACCTTGCGCAACGAGGGCTCGTGGCGCGACGTGAAGAAGCTGGAACTGTATTGCCGGAGCCGGAAGCTGCCTTTCGGCCTGATCTACTGGGCCTCGGGCTATCCCGCCCTGAAGCAGCGCGGACTGGCGGACGACGCGACGTGGTACGTCGCGGTCATGCAGCAAGGCTACGACTACGCCCTGGTCGACGGCGCCCCGGACCAGTACGTCATCGAAAGCTGGATTGAGGCCCCCTCGCGCGCAGTTCCGGAATCGGACGATTTCACCTTCAGCGTCTGCGTTATGCCGTTCATGGGGTCGCAGGCGGTCGCCTGGCGCAGCGCCGTCTTCCGTCGCACGTCCACGGGCACGCCCTCGCAATGGTCCTTGGCCCGGCCCTCAAGCCACAGCGCCAAGGCGGGGCCGTCGGGCGAGCTCAGCGCGAAGGCTTCGAGGCCGGGCGGAGCGCGGTCGATGGCATACTCGATCTTGCCGGGCTCCATCCCGTCGAGCATCGTGGCCAAATCCCTCGTCACGTAGTAGGCCGCCTGCGGCTGAAGCGGAGAAATGGGATCCGCGTCGAACGATCGCCGCAAAACGATGCCAGCCGATTTCGTCCACGTCGCGGGCCAGGGTGCGAGTGGCCTGGAGGATCAGCATCTCCTTCTCTTTCGCGGCAAGCTGGTCACGGCTCCACGTGCTGATCCCGTGGGGGAATCCGGCCCAAGAGCCCATCATGATCTTCGCCTGCGGCGCGTGTCTGCGGATCACTGGGATGGCCGTCCGGGCCACGGCAAGGTAGCGTTCGAGGCTCGGCTCCGCTCCCCAATAGCAGGAGATGTTCCTCCTCGCACTAGTGGTCTGTCCAAATTGAGTTTACGGGTGCCACGGTTGGCTTGTCCAACCGTGCTTCCAGCACTGCTGGGCAAGCCAGCAGTGGCACCCAACTGGTAAAGTCGAAAAGGACAGACCACTAGCGCTTCACTTGCTGGTACCGAATGATGCACGACGAGCGGCGTTGCGGCAGGGTCACCAGCAGGCCGGATTCGATCAGGTCCTTGCCGCGGGCTTCTGCGGGCTGGGGCCGATCGAAGTCGTGCAGCCGATAGGTCGCTTGCGGGTCGAGGCCGCGGAGCTTGAGGCGGGCCGTCTCGTAAGGGCTCTCATCCCGCCGGAAGCACTGCACGATGCCCTCGCCCGCCTCCGGACGGTCGAACTGCCAGCCCACCCAGACGTCGAGCGCCAGGCTGTGCGCGGTCAACGGATAGTAATCGCCCAGCAGGTACTTCTCGACCTCGTGAAATTCGGCAATCCGCTTCTTGAGAGATGCGTAGTCGTGATCCTTCTTGCGCGTGTCGAGGCCGATGCGTGAGGCCGGGAAGATGCAACTGCGATACCAGTAGGCGTCGCCGGGAGCCATCCCTGAACCGTAGTAGGGCATCCACAACGCGATCCCCATCGTGTGCGCCTGTTGGGCCTCGGCCGGGGAGAAACAGTCGCTGCGCAATAGCGGCACAGATCGCCGCAGCGTCTCGAGGTCGTTGCGCCGTCCGCCGCTGGCGCAGGTGTCGATGTACAGGCCCGGGTGGCGGCGAAGGATTTCGTCCCAGAAGGCCAGGTAGCCTTCCACATGCCGCATCTCGGTGAGCCCTTGACGGTCCGGGGCGTCGGCGGCGCGCCAGCAGCCGAGCGGTTGCATGTTGAAGTCCTGGCGATAGACGTCGACGCCTTGGCTCGCGATCAGGCCGTCGATTCGCTCCGTTACCCACTTCCAGGCATCCGGGTGGCCGAGGTTCAGCAGTTGGCCGCCATCGCCTCTGAGAATCCACTCGGGGCGATGGACGGCCAGCCACGAGCCGTGGGCCACGCGTTCGGGCTCGAACCAGAGGACGAACTTCGCCCCATTCTGATGGACGCGATCGGCCACTTCGCGCACCCCGCGAGGGAACCGAGTCTTGTCGACCTCCCACGTGCCCGTGTTGACCCAACTCCCCCGGTTCGGATACCACCCGGCGTCGATGAAGTAGTAGTCGAGCGTGATTCCCTCGCGCTGGAATCCATCGACGATCGCCAGTTCCTCTGCGGCGCTGGGGTTCAGGTCGACACTCCAGCAGGAACCGTAGTGGGTGGTGACCAGTTTGCCGCCGGGGCGTGGAAGGTTGTGCTCGACCATCCACCGCCGCCAGACGTTTTGGGCGCGGATCCAGTCGCCGCCCTTCCAGAACAACAGCGCCACCAGCGGCGAGCGGGCCGTTTCGCCCGGCAGCAGCTTGAAGTGCGTTCGCTCCTGGCCGCCGAAGACATAGACGTCGTTCTCGGCAGTGCGAGTGAAAGTGGCGCTCCACTGCCCCGGCCAGCCGAGCACCGCAATCAGACCGCCGCCCGGCATGGCCAGATTGTAATAGGGAAACGCGACTTCGGTGGGCCGGCCTCCCGGCGGGGCAAATGACCGGCTCTCCCCCTGGCCGAGCGTCGCGGCATACGGCTGGTAACTGTCGGGAGTGCAGTCGTCGCCCTTGCAGCCGTGGAGAACGAACTCGCCGCCCGCCGGCTTCTCGATCCGAACGTCCAAGGCGCGGATGTCCTGGAGGATGGGGGTGGCGGCGTTGCCGCGGTTGCGAAAATGGATCGTCCATTCCGCGACGGGAAAATCGCGGTACTCGACCGACGTGCAGCGGACCTCCAGGCCGGTCTTGGGATCGGTCCACGTCGTGTTGCGCTGCACGCGTCTCGCGTCGAGCGTCTTGCTGTCATCCTTGCGATCCCAGGACGGCAGCAGCCATCGCGAAGGGGTCCCGCCGTACACGAAGCTGAACGGCTGGGCGATGCCTTCGCTCGCCTCGGGCAGATCGCCGAGCCAAAGCTCGCGGCCGTCGGCCAGCACCACCTTGGCGTCGGCCCAGTCAGCGTGATCGCAGGCGATTCCATCGCCGGCATCGCCCGCCGCCAAGGTGAAGCTGGTCGCCCCGGCTAGATCGACCACCAGCGGCACCCCTTTCATTCCTTCTCGCAACACCGGCGATCGAACGGGGGTCTTGTCGCCGACCGTCACGGAGAAGACCACGCTGCCCCGGCCCGGCCGGGTTTGCTCGTTGCTGTCGAGGCCCACCACGGCCGAGAACGTCTTGCCTGGCGACGCCAGTTGCACCACCACTCGGCTCGGCGCGTGGGCGAGCAGTCCCCGCTTGTGCTCGCTGCCGCCGATTGCCAGCGGCTTGCCGGCGCGGCCGTTGCGAAGCAGACCGCCGTGACAGGACCACACCTGCAATTCCGCCGGGCGGGGCTTACGGGGTTCCGCTTCCGCCAGATGGCGGTTCACCCACTGCGCCGCAGTCTGCAAATCAGGCGGGGTGACGCCTTCCGCTTGGGCCCACGGGCCGCGCACGCCCGATAGAAGCGCTGCCAGAACTATACTCCAGCCTCGGAGCCGCTGCATGGCCGTCTCTCCTCGATTGCGCAGGACCGCACCCTGACAGAACCACAAGAAAGCGGGATGCGATTGCCTGCCCGTTGTTGACGGCGAGTATAGAGCAGCGGTTCGTCAAAGCCAAGCGGCAGAAGGGCCCTTGAAGCCGTTCCCAAGCCCCCGTGGGACGACTTCAAACGCACTCTGCGCAGTCGAGGGAGGGCAGCCACGCTTCGATTCTCGCGCGAACCTCTCCGCGGTGGATCGGCACCGAAGGCGGCCCGCTGAAGCCGAGCTTCACGCGGCTGCCTCGAACCTCCAGCACCGTGACTTCGATATCCTCGCCGACGCGAACGCATTCGCCCTGTTTGCGGCTGAGCACCAACATGGGTTCACCCTCCTGGAAGTACGGACAGAGACGTGCCGGAAAGCGGGATCTCCGGCCATTGCGGTTTTTGCCAATTTGGCCTGTCAAAAACAGATCTTAGCATCTTGCCGGGCAGGATCAAGACTGGTTTCGAGGAGAATCGCGAGAATGGGCATTGCTGTCGGTGCTAGCATGACAGGGTGGAATGACCGCATCCGCATCGCCCAGAAGCAGTCACAACGTGATCGGCTGGCGGAGAAGGCTGCGGCTTCGCCGGCACCTTTCGTTGTTGTTGCGATCTGCTACAGCGTGTGCGTTTTTTCGCGGCTCGCGCGGTTCGACCTGATGAGCGGGACATGTCGATAAGCCCTTGAACGACGGCGACTTGGGGCCGATATCATTTGCCGCCGGAAATTGGAACGGCGATTGCATATCAGGACGATCAGTCGCCGAGGGTCAGGGAGACGCAACTTGGGGTGACGCAGATCGATTCCCTCGATCGCTCGCGCGGACATGTGGTCATTAGCCCGAGGAGGTTTTTCGTCGACGAGAGCCAGCGCACGAAACAACGGCGTTGGCTGAATCATAGAAGCCCCGCCCATTCTCGGGCGTGGGCGGGGCTTCGGCTAACCGTGCTGGATGCGACGGCGCGCAGGCAGTTCCGACGCGG
>CAZFKF010000219.1:0-7221 GCA_964518805.1 uncultured Planctomycetaceae bacterium
CGCTGTATGGGATCAACGGGGTCTGATGGCACCAGAAATCCCAGTTCATCTCCGACGGCACGGGCTGCGACGGAAGCGTGGGAAGCCGTACCGGACCGATGAAGTTCGGGCAGATCACGGTATGGATCTTGCCCAAGGCGCCGCTGCGCACCAGATCGCTGCCGAAGTTGTTGATGGCTACCGATCGCTGCTGGGTGCCCACCTGAACGACCCGCTTGTACTTCCGCTCGGCGCGGATCAGGAACTGTCCTTCCTCGATCGTCAGCGTGAGGGGCTTTTCGGCGTAGACGTCCAATCCGGCCTGCATGGCGTGGACGGCGATCAGAGGCCGGGCATGGGTCGTCGTGGCCACGAAGACGGCGTCGAGTTGCTCGCGCTCGAACATCCTGCGGTAGTCCTGATATTGGCCACACTTCGGGCTGACGATGGGGTCCTTGAACTGCCGCGTTTCGGCCAGGAAGCTGGCGATCTGCCGCAGATCGCAATCGGCCACGGCAACCAGTTCCAGGTCGCCCGGGCTCTCCTTGGTCAACTCCCGCGACCGGTACCCGGAACCGATCAGGCCCGACCGAATCCGGTCGTTCGCTCCCGGCTTCTTCGCATCGCCGAGCACCGCCGACGGCACGAAATACGGCACCGCCGCAAGCAGCGCTGCTTCCTGGAGGAACTGACGTCGTCCGATTCGATTCTCGCCCATAATGGCCTCCGTTGGATTTCACTCCACACGGCGCCATTGTATGCCCGGCGCGAATCGCTTCGCAACACTCGCTTCCTGCGCCCCCTCCGTGATCCTCCGCGCCCTCCGTGGCGGATCACTGATTTTACCGCGGAGGACGCGGGGAAAACACGGAGGAAAGAGTGCAACCCCTGGCGGGGGATAGCGTTTGGGATGAGAATGAGCGAAAAAGGCGGCTGAGAAAGGCACTGGAAGCGAGAAGGGAGCGAGAAGGGGTCGGGAGTCTTTTTCCGTGTCGGCTTGCGCAGGTCAGAAGCCGCACTCGCCGCACGGCCGACACGGAAAAGGACTCCCGGCCCCCTTGCGGCCGTCCCTTGCGGCCGTGTGACTGAACTGAATGCCCTAGCACGAAAGGAGTGGAAGCATGGCGTCGAGATCGAGCATGAGTCGCCGTGAGTTCTTAGGCGCTACGGCCGTAACGGCCGGCGGGATGCTCGTGCCTGGCGCAGTCGGGTGGACCGCCGATCCCGCGGATCCCTTGTCCAACGTCGGTTCGACGGAACACTTCTGGTACCGCCTGCAGCCGGCGGGCCGGTATATCGACGCGCAGCGCTCGAACAAGGCGTTCGCCTACGCGAAGGGAACAGTCTTTCTGTCGGAAGACAACGGCCGCACCTGGCCGCATCAGGCGGCTTTCCCCGAGGCCGAACGCATCACCTTCAGCCACATCCTCAAGAACGGCAACGTCGTTTTCGCCACCGGTTCGAAGCTCTTTCTCAGCACCGATAGCCTGAAGACGTATCGGCCCATCACCGTCAAGGCCGCGGACGGATCGGACTACCTGCCGCACAAGCCGCAGAACGCCGACAACCCGGGCTGGTACTTCCACACCCTGCCGGGCGTCGTCTCGTGGGACGTGAACGGCAGGGAAATGATGGTTTGGGGCAACTACTGCAACGTCCTCGGCGGTGCAACGCCGGTCAACATCTACTACTCGCCCGACAGCGGGCAGACGGTGAAGATCGCCTACTCGTTCGGACAGAATCACCAGTTTCGGGACGACGGTTCTCCGGGCGGGGGCGCTGCCGGGACTCTCTTGGGAGACCCCAAGAATCCGATCATCTGCCGGCACGTTCACACGGTGGCCTACAACCCTGCCGAGAACGCCTTCTATGCCTGCACCGGCGACCACGACAAGCCGGAGGGCTTCGAATGCCACTGGCTGCGCGGCACGTACGACGCGGCCCAGGACCGCTGGCAGTGGAAGGTCCTGGTCTCCGACCGGATGAACTCGCGCTACAAGTCGTGCGGCATCAACTTCGTCGACGGCAAGGTCTATTGGGTCAGCGACGCCAACGGCCCCAAGCCGCACGACCGGGGCATCTTCTGCTGCGACCCGGCCGACATCCCCAATCCCCAGAAACACACGATGCTCTTCAATCCGCACGTGGAATGCGGGGCGATGCTCGTCCAGGACGGCGTGATGCTGGCCTCGCACTGCGGGCCCGCCTCGCCGTTGGCCACGGGGTTCATCATTTCGCTGGATGCGGGGAAGACCTGGGCGCAGTACGACCTGTCGGAACTCGGCAGGCGCTCTCCCACCCGGTTCCACGAAAAGAACAGCGACGGATGGTTCCGTGTGGATTTGCGGTCGGGGTGGATTCAGCAGACCGAGGTGCTCTTTATCAAGCCCAAGAAACAGCCCGACGCCGCGCCGGCCGCGCCGATCGAGATGGTCGTCGCCCCGGTCGGCCCGAACAACCCTCGCAACAGCGAGGCCGCGATCGCTCCGCTCAAGGACGGGTCGCTGCTGCTCGCCTGGACCGAATTCTACGCCAGCACGGGGGCGGATCACGGCCCGGCGCGGATCGTCGGGCGGGTCTCGAAGGACCACGGCGTCACCTGGGGCGCCAAGTACACATTGGTCGAAAACGACGGCGGCTGCAACGTGATGGAGGTCAACTTCCTCCGCCTCCTGAACGGCCAACTCGCCCTCTTCCATTGCCAGAAGAACAGCGAAGACAAAGACTGCCGCGTCATGATGCGCACCAGCGCCGACGAAGGGAAGACCTGGGGGCCGGCCAAGCAACTCAGCCCTCCCGGCAAATACACGGGCCTGACCAACGGCCGCTGCATCCGGCTCCGCACCGGACGCATCCTTCTGGAAACCTGGATCGACGGGTTCAGCTACTGCCTGATCTCGGACGACGATGGAAGAACCTGGCGCGAGAGTCAGCACGTCAAGCCCCGCGACGGCTGCTGGGAGCCGGCGTGCATCGAGCTTTGGGACGGGCGCGTGCTGATGCTAATGCGCACAGGCATGGGCGGGCAGTACAAGAGCCTCTCGGCCGATGGCGGCCAGACCTGGAGCCAACCGGAGCCGACGCCGCTGGTCGGCACGGCGGCCCCGGTCTCCATCAGCCGCATGCCGAAGACGGGCGACCTCCTGGCCGTCTGGAACCGGAATCCCGGCGCCGCAAACCGCAACCCGTTCACCGCCGCCGTGTCGCGGGACGAGGGCCAGACCTGGATTCACGTCCGCAACATCGAGGAGGCCGCGGATGACGCCTGGGCCTATCCGGCGGTGACCTGGGTCAAGAACCGGGCTCTCCTCACCTACTTCAACTACAAGGGCGGATTGTCGCTGAAACTGAAGATCCTGCCCGTGGATTGGTTCTACGGCTAGAAGCGTCCGGGCAAGCGTGCAACTCGGCGACAGGAAACCAAGACTCCAGCGGTCTGAGTTTTCGAATGAGCAATTCAATGAACTGCAAAGACGCGAAGGACTATGAAGGGGATCGACTATGAAGGGGGGCGGGAGTGTTTTCCATTCCAGCGGTGAACCTATTCCGTCGGCGACGTCTGTTTCGTCTGCATGAGCAAAGCCTCCCGACCCCGCGACGCCGCTCGACCCCGCGACGCTGCTCGTCCTTCGCACTTCCCCCTTTTCCCATCCCTCCTTCTCCTATTTCCACTTCTTTTCGCCAATCACGTACGGAAACCGCAGACGGATCACCCTGGCTGGCTTCAACCTGGATTGGCTTGGCGACCTGCAATGATATGGAGAATCAAATGAGTGAGACCCCGTCGCCGCGGCGGGTTATCGAGGTCCACCGCGGAATCGTGGCCCCGGTGGCCCCGCGACCAAGCACCGTCCGGCCCCGCAAGCCGGACGATTATCCGCACGTCCCGCCGGTCTACCGCCAGGTCGCCGAGAAACTCGCAAGCCCGATCTTGATGGGACCGCCCCTCTGCGATGAACTCATAGCGTTGGTCCAGCACGTGTTCACCGAGGAAGAAGCCGCCGTGGTGCGGCATCTCTCTCCGCTGCGGGCCAAGACGGCCAGGCAGTTGGCCCGCCGAGAGAATCGGCCCGTCGACGAGATCGAGAAGCTCCTGCTGCAACTCGCCGTTGAGAAGCGTGCGATCGGGTCGAGCGGGTCGAACGAGAAGCGGCGGTACGTCCTGCTGCCGGTCATGCCCGGGATCTTCGAGATGGTCCTGATCACCGAGTCGCCCGACACCCTCTCCCCCTGGCACCGCAAGTTCATCGAGCTGATCGAAGCGCTCTATGAAACGGGCTACGCCTCGGCATTCAACGGCTACGGCACCCGGACCATCCGCTATCTGCCGATCGGCCGCATCGCCGATTCCCATCCCATGGCCCTGCCCTCCGATCGCATGGAGTCCGTGCTCGATCGGTTTGCGGTCTTCGGCATCGGGAAGTGCCAGTGCCGCACCACCATGGCCGTCTTGGGGCACGGCTGCGGCAAGCCCTTGGGCAATTGCACGGTGATGGGCGATTGGGCGGCGCAGGGTATCCGCGACGGCTGGCTGAAGCAGGCCAGCAAACGCGACGTGCTCGAAGCCAAGCGCGAAGCCGAATCGCACGGCCTGGTGAGCTTCGTGATGAACGTGGAATCGACCCGCGGGCAGGTTTCGTGCTCCTGCTGCGGATGTTGCTGCAAGGCGATGCGCTCGATGACCGAGTTCAACGCCCCGAGCCTGGTCGCTCCGCCGCACTTCCTGCCCCAGTTCGATGCGGCCGTCTGCACGTACTGCGGCAAGTGCGCCGCGGCCTGTCCCATGGGCGCGCTCACCGTGAGTCTGCCCGACCAATCGCGGCAGCACTCCTTGCAGCGTTGCATTGGTTGCGGCGTGTGCGCGGCGGCCTGCCCCAAGCCTGGGGCCTTGACCATGCAACCGGTGCCCGACTACCGCCACCCCTACGCCAACTGGGCCTCGCTTCTCGTTCACAACGCCCCGGCGATGCTCAAGAACATGTGGCGGGCGTGGCGCACGCGTCCATGACCCCCCAGTGCGAGACTGAAAGCTCTTCCACGACTCCTCAGGGTGAAACCGCCCCCAGCCTTTTAGGGAACCGGTGCCGCTCTCTGGCCTAGCAACCCAGAGCAGATCGCGGGGGTCTAGAGAAGCCTTGCTCCTGGCCGCGTTTGTGGTAATCTGAATGTCGAGCCCAGTGGATTCCTTCGCACTCCCCTCTTGCTGGCGGGTGAGGGAGTCCGGTGCATCATTTAGGGCTGTGGTGGCTGTAGCTCAATCGGTTAGAGTACCAGACTGTGGATCTGGGTGTTGGGGGTTCGAGTCCCCTCAGCCACCCGTTATGAAGCCAGACGCAGCAATGATTTGCGTCTGGCTTCTTGGTTTTGAGGATATGGCGTTTTCGCGTGGGGTTACGTGACTCCTACCTCGCTACAACAATGGTTGGGTATCCCGAATCGCCTATTGGCAGGCTTTGTTCTTCGTCCAAGGCGAGTTCAGCGGCAGGGCCAGTCGGCCGCGAATCAAGACGATCGTGTACGTGCGCAGGAAGCAAACTGGCATTCGTAGCCAATCGCCTTCGTGGTGGACCGACACACGGCTGCGACACAGTGTCACGGCGAGGTTCGCCGGGGGCCCCTTTGCCGTCAGAATCTGAGCCACGCCCCGCGGGGTGCGAAGGAATGGGTGCCAATTAGCCTCTGCCTGGCGCTTCAAGGTATTCGCCCATTAAAATGGGCAGTCTCGCCTACGTCGCCGGTTCCTGCAACCGTTAATCGCGGGCCTGCCGTTTCGCCCGACCGCCGTTCCTCCGATAAGTCCCCGCCGACCGTTTCGCGTTGTCGCTCCAGCGGGCAACGAGTATAATCCCCGCACTTTGGCGACGGTAACGTTCACCTGGACCAGGAGATACGCTTACGCACGCAGTACGGGTCGGGATCGGCCACGATACGCATCGGCTACGGCCCGGCGGACCATTGTGCCTGGGCGGGCTGAAGGTCCCGCACGACCGGGAACTGATCGGTCATAGCGATGCCGACGTGCTGTTGCATGCCGTGACCGATGCCTTGCTCGGGGCGGCGGCGCTAGGGGACATTGGCGAGATGTTCCCCGATACCGATCCCGCCAACCGGGGGCGAGATTCGGGGGAAATGCTGCGTATGGCCCGGGATGCCGTGGCATCGGCCGGTTGGCGCGTTGTGAACGTCGATTGCATCGTGTTTGCCCAGCGGCCGAAACTCGGCCCGCACAAGGCCCAAATCGGCCGTCGGCTGGCCGAACTCCTTGGTGTGCGTCCAGATCAGGTGGCGGTGAAAGCCAAGACGGGTGAAGGAATCGGGGAGGTTGGCCGCGAGGAGGTCATCGCCGCCCAATGCGTTGCCCTGCTGGAGGCCGGAGAAGGTTTGGAGGTTGGGGATCAGAGGTTGGAGGTTGGGGATCAGAGCCGTGGGGCGGCAGCGAGGATTCGCGGGGGCAAGGGTTCAGAAGGTCGATGTGGGGCCGATTCCGGATCTCCGACCTCGGACCACCGATCCCTAACCGCCGCCCCCTCAAATGGTACGGAGACAACCAAAGTCATGATTCGCGTCTATAACACACTCTCGAAGAACAAAGAGCCATTCCAGCCGGTCCAGGCGGGCAAGGTAGGCATCTACCTGTGCGGGCCCACGGTGTACAAGCCGAGTCACATCGGCCACATGGTCGGACCGGTGATCTTCGACGCCGTGAAGCGCTACCTGGCCTACTCCGGCTACCAGGTGACGCTGGTCATCAACATGACCGACGTCGACGACAAACTGATCGCCGAATCCAACGCCCGCAAGATCCCCATGGCCCAGTTGGCCGAAGAGATGATTGCCGACTACATGGCCAACCTGAAGGCGATGGGCATCGACAGCGTGGATCATTTTCCCCGGGCGACGGAGCACATCACGCACATCATCAACTTCACCGGGGCCCTGGTGAAGAAGGGTTTCGCCTATGAGTCGGAAGGCGACGTGTATTTCGACGTGAGCAAGTTCGATGGCTATGGGAAGCTCAGCCACCGCACGCTCGAATCGATGCAGCTCGAAGGCGGCTCCACCGCCGAGCGCAAACGCAACGCCGCGGATTTCGCCTTGTGGAAGAGCGCCAAGCCGGGTGAGCCGTCGTGGCCCAGCCCGTGGGGCAATGGCCGGCCGGGCTGCGGGGGGGGGTCTTGATTGTCGCCGCGACGATCGATGCCATCCGGTTCCGCGTGCCGAACTGGCTGACCTACTCGCTGG
>CAZFKF010000220.1:0-7214 GCA_964518805.1 uncultured Planctomycetaceae bacterium
GGAAGTGACCCATCTCATGGCACAGCAAGATCGTCATCACGCAGACGCTATAGATCATTGCCTCGGGCACGTACCAGTCCCAAACGAGGACTTTCAGCGCCCCCGGAAACCCAAGCTCCAGGATTCCCATGGGCCCCCAATGGAAGTAGAAAGCAAATCCGAAGTACGTGCTTGCACACGTGAGCACAAAGAGCCCCAACGGCAACCGCCATCCGGGACGGCGGGGTTGGGGAGGAGGCCCCACCACTTCGACCTCGACAAGGTCGAGATCGATTGGCGTCAGGGCATCGCCCGAGTCACGGGGCTCGATTGGGGGGAAGGCAGGGTGAGGACGGTTCGGATTCTCGTATTCGTTCATGGATAGCCAAATTGTACTCCACGGGAATCCCCAGGACAAAGGCCACTCGCCGATCCCTCTTGATTCCGTCGTCGAAATGCGCCACCATCGTGGCGCCGCCATCAGACCGTTCTTCTGGCCCGCCGCACGCGGTCTACGATTGGGAGGGCAAAACATGCTGGATCGCTGGTTTGGCCTGTCGCAACACAAGACGAGCGTGCGGACCGAGCTACTGGCCGGGCTGACCACGTTCCTGACCATGGCCTACATCATCTTCGTGCAGCCGGCCGTCTTGACCCACGGCGCGGGCGGGAAGCCCACGGGCATGGACTTTGGCGCGGTGACGGCCGCCACGTGCCTGTCGGCCGCGTTGGCCACGGCCATCATGGCCCTGTACGCCAGGTACCCGATTGCCCAGGCCCCGGGAATGGGCGAGAACTTCTTCTTCACCCTCACGGTGATCCCGGCCGCGGCGGCGATGATCGACCAACAGGTCCGCGCCGGCAGCCTGGAGGCCCAGGCCACCTCGCCATGGCAGGTGGCTTTGGGGGTCGTCTTTATCTCGGGCGTCCTGTTCTTGTTGTTGACGCTCTTGGGCCTTCGCCAGGCGCTCTTGGATACGATCAGCCCGAGCATGCGCAACGCCATTGCCGTGGGCATCGGACTGTTCATCGCGTTCATCGGCGTGCGCAACACGGGCCTGATTCACCTGAGCCCTGCGGGCCCGAGCCTGAATCCGCATTTCGCTTCGCCCGACCTGATCGTGTTCTTCTTCGGTCTGCTGTTGACCGCGGGACTGATTGCCCGGGGCGTGCGCGGGGCGATCTTCTGGGGCATTGTGGCCGCGACGCTGTTGTCCGTCGGACTCCAACTCGGCTTCGAGCGCGCTCCGGAGGCGGTGGCGCAATCGGATGTCGTGGCGAAGTCGAGCCTGCTGAAGGACTTCAAGATCGCCTCGGAGGTTGTCAGCGAGCCTCCCTCGATGACGCCGACCCTTTTCAAAATGGACCTCGTCCGCGCGGTCTCGTGGCCGATGATTCCGTTCGTGTTGATCTTCTTGTTCATGGTCGTGTTCGACACGCTGGGGACGCTGGTGGGCGTGGCCGAGCGCGCGGGATTCATCCAGGACGACAAGCTCCCGCGGGCCAACGAGGCGTTCTTGTCCGACGCCTTGGGCACGGTCGTCGGCGCGGCCTTCGGCACGAGCACGGTCACCAGCTTCATCGAGAGCACGGCGGGCGTCGAGCAGGGAGGGCGGACCGGGCTGACGGCCCTGACCGTCGCCGTGTTGTTCGTGCTGGCGTTGTTTTTCAGCCCGATTATCGCTATGGTAGGCAGCTACGCCCCGATCACGGCCCCGGCCTTGGTGATCGTCGGCTCGATGATGATGCAGAGCGTGACCAAGATCCGCTGGTCGGACTATACCGAGGCCATGCCCTCGTTCCTGATCATCGCCGGCATCCCGCTGACGTACTCCATCGCCGATGGGCTGGCCCTGGGCTTTATCAGCTACCCGATCGTCAAACTCATCGCCGGCCAAGGCCGCCAGGTCAAATGGTTGATGTATGTGATCGCCGCCGTGTTGGTGGCGTACTTCGTGTTGATCCGGACGCGGGCGTGATACGATGGGGTGGTTCCGGCAGCAGCGTTGGGCTGCGAGCGTGCCGCGGAGGAGTACCGGTGCCTCTTCTCTCTGTACCGATTGGAGTGTAGGGAGAATGAACGATGCCAGGCATCGACTTCGGAGTTCTTCGCACGGAGATCGCGATGGATCAAGTGTTGGAACTGCTGGGTTTTCATCCGACGGGTCGATCGGGAAACCAGCTTCATGGGCCGTGTCCAATCCACGGCTCAGAGTCCTGCCGCAGTCGCACCTTTTCGGTCAACCTGACGATCGGACGATATTACTGCCACAAGTGTCACAGTCGAGGAAACGTCTTGGAGCTTTGGGCAGCCGTTCACAAGCTGGCCCTCTGCGAGGCCGCTTTGGACCTCTGCCGCGCTATCGGCCGTGACGTGCCCTGGATTTCCCGTCGGTGATGCGGTCGAGACAGGGATCAACGCAACAGGGCCACAAGGGAACAGAAGAGAAGAGGCACCGGTACTATCTGCCACGAGTTGAAGGGAAACGCCATGGACTCCAACGACACGCAGCGACCGAACCTTTCGCGCCGCACGTTCCTCGAATTCTCCGGCACGGCCGCCGCCGGCCTCATCGCGGCCGGCGCCACGCTGGGCCACGTGGGCCGCGCCTATCCGGCCGAAAGCCGTAAGAAGATCCGCATGGGCGTGGTCGGCGGAGGGTTCGGCGCCAGCTTCCACTGGCACGAGCACCCCAATTGCGTGGTCACCGGGGTCACGGACTTGTTTCCCGGACGCCGCGCGGCGCTCAAGAACCACTACAAGTGCGACAAGGTCTATGACTCGCTGGAGATCATGCTCAAGGAGGCCAAGGACATCGACGCCGTGGCCGTCTTCTCCGGCGCCCCGGACCATGCCAAGCACGTCCAGTGGTGCATGGAGCGCGGCTGGCACACCGTCTCCGCCGTGCCCGCCTGCTTCACGCTCGATGAAGCCGCCATGCTCAAGGAGGTCAAGGAGAAGACCGGCCTGAAGTACATGATGGCCGAGTCGAGCTACTACAACCAGGAGTGCATCTACGCGCGGAACCTCTTCCGCGCCGGCGGATTCGGTGAGTTGTTCTACAGCGAGACCGAATACTACCACCAACTTTTCAATCTCCCCACCGTGCTCACTGACAAGGGGCAGTTGTGCTACGATCCGGGCGGGAAGCGATCGTGGCGCTGGGGGCTTCCGCCCATGCTCTATCCCACGCACTCGACCGGCTACCTCGTGGGCGTGACCAAGGAACGGGTCACCAAGGTCTCCTGCCTCGGCTGGCGCGGCACGAAGGCCGAGATCCGCGACAACCCCATCGTGGCCGACAACGTCTACCATAACCCCTTCTGGTGCCAGGCCTCGATCATGGCCACCAACCAGGGGCACATGAGCCGGACCAACGTGTTTTGGCTCTGCGTGGCCGGCGGCGAGCGGGCCCAATGGTTCGGCGACCAGGCCACGCTCTACATGTCGAATTGGGGCGTCCACGGCCCGGTCGAGCATAGCCGGGCCAAAGGCGCCCAGCCGGTCAAGGTGCCCGAATACTGGAAGACCGACATGCTGCCCGAAGCCATGCGCCACGCCTCGGGCCACGGCGGCTCGGCGGTCTTCATTTCGGCCGAATTCGTCAACGCCTTGGTGGAAGACCGCGAGCCGGAAATCGACCTCTACGAATCGCTGGCCATGACCGTCCCGGGCATCGTGGCCCAGCAGTCGGCCCTCAAGGACGGCGAGCAACTGGCCGTGCCACAGTTCGACCGGGTCAAGAAGGCGTAGAACGTGAAAAAGGCATCGAGAATAGAGATGTGAATACGAAGGAAGAAGGGGAAAAGCTGGGAAACAGGAGAAGCGAAAGGTAGAAGGAAGCCAGGCGCGCCCAACGCCATCGACCCGTTCCCTTTTCCCTGCATACCGTTCCCTTTTCCCTGCAATGCACTGAACCACCGAAGGGGCTTTCCCATGCAGACCGCGGCCCAGACGAAGCGAAGTGAAACGGACGAGGCGAGCGCGTCGCCTCGCTTCCTGATGGACTTGTCGAGCGAGGCCGCCGTCGGCCTCGTCGCGGCCGGGGCGACACTTGGCGTCGCCGGCCGGGCCTGGCCGGCCGAGAACCGCAAGAAGATCCGTATGGCCGTGGTCGGCGGCGGGTTCGGCGCAACCTTCCACTGGCACGAGCACCCCAACTGCGTGGTGACGGCGGTGACCGACCTGTATCCCGGCCGCCGCGAGGCCCTCAAGGCCCGCTACCAATGCAACGCCGTCTACGACTCGCTGGAGATCCTCCTCAAATCCGCCAAGGACGTCGATGCCGTGGCCGTCTTCTCTGGCGCGCCCGACCATGCCCGGCACGTCAAGCTGTGCCTGGAGCGGGGCTGGCACGTGGTCTCCGCCGTGCCGGTCTGCACCTCGCTGGCCGACGCCGCCATGCTCAAGGAGGTCAAGGAGAAGACCGGCCTGAAGTACATGATGGCCGAATCGAGCTACTACCGGCAAGAGTGCATCTTCGCGCGGAACATGTACCGGGCCGGCGGTTTCGGCGAGTTGTTCAGCTTCGAGGCCGAATACTACCACGACGTGCGCGACAACACCAAACCGGGCACGCTCGGCTTCAACCCCGACGGCTCCCGCTCCTGGCGCTGGGGCTTTCCGCCGATGCACTATCCCACGCATTCGCTGGGGTTCGTCACCGGGGTGACCAAGGAGCGGATCGCCAAGGTCTCCTGCCTGGGCTGGGGCGGGACCACTCCCGAAATCCGCCTCCACCCCTACCGCCGCGACAATGTGTACAAGAACCCCTTCTTCTGCCAAAGCGCGATGATGCTCACCGATCGCGGGCACCTGTGCCGGGTGAACGAGTTCCGCTACTGCGTTTCGTACGGCGAGCGGGCCCAGTGGTTCGGCGACCGTGCCACGCTCTACATGGCCGTGGGCGGAGTGCATGGCAACTTCGAGAATCTCAAGGGCCGCGGGGCCAAGCCGGTCGAAGTGCCCGAATACTGGAAGACCTCGATGATCCCCGAGCCCATGCGCCACGGCTCCGGCCACGGCGGCTCGGCGGTGTTCATCACGGCCGAGTTCATCAACGCCCTGATCGAAGACCGCGAGCCTGAGATCGACCTCTACGAGTCGCTGGCCATGACCGTCCCCGGCCTCGTGGCCCAAGACTCGTCGCTCCAAGGCGGCAGACAACTCGCCGTGCCGCAGTTCGACAAGCGCCACTGACGGTCCGGCCGCGCCGGCAACAGGGCGTCCAGGTCGATCATCATGTCGCGGCGTCCGCCCGTCAATCGCATGAGCCGGAACGCCCGGCGCTGCCCGCGTGATGCTGGCTCGCCGGTCGACTCGAAGCCGTCGTTCCCGGACCGTGTGCGCGCGCAAACGCGTTGTTCCCGTCCCATCCAAGCCGGCTTGAGCTATAATGGAAGCTGGGCGAGTCATCATGCACTGCGGCGGGCCACGGCTTTGTGGGATTGCGATGGACGGAACGCGAGGGGGATGGTGAGCAGGTCTCGTTTTGCCTTGCTTCTGGGCGCGGCTTGCCCGATCCTATTGGGCTGCGGCCACGGCGGCGACAAGCCGGCTGCTGAGCCGCCGAAGGTCGAAGCCCCGTCGCCGTTCCAGACGGCTGAACTGCCCAAAGGCGTGCCGCCCGATGCGTCGCCTCGGACGAAGCCGGAGCCTCCCCAGCCAGCCGTGCGATGCCCTCGCTTCCGCGACCTCCACCAGGAGGCCAAGCTGGAACACGTCTACGTCAACGGCGAGAAAGGAAAGTGTCTGCTGATGGAAACCACCGGCGGCGGCGCCGGCTGGCTGGACTACGACGGCGACGGCCACTGGGACCTCTACCTGAACCAAGGCGGCGATCCCACGCGCCCCGCGGACGCCAAACAGCCCAACGACCGCTTGTTCCGCAACCGGGGGGATGGGACGTTCGAGGACGTCACCGACGCGGCCCGCATCATCGAGTATCGCTACAGCCAGGGAGTTGCCGTCGGCGACTACGACAACGACGGGTTCGACGACGTGTACATCACGAGCATCAACGGCAATACGCTGTTTCGCAACCAGGGGGACGGCACGTTCCTCGACGTCACGGAAGCGGCTGGCGTGCGCGACGGGCGGTGGGGCGCGTCGGCCGCCTGGGCCGACCTCGATCTGGACGGAAACCTCGATCTCTACGTCTGCAACTACTGCCTGTTCGATCCCCTGCACCCCATCCCGTGCCCCGACAAGAAGGGCGTGCTTCACATCTGCCATCCGGGCAACGTCCCTCCCCTGGTCGACGAGTGCTACATGAACCGCGGCGACGGCGTCTTCGCGCCCGAGGCGAAGAAACGCGGATTGATCGACGAGGGGGGCCGCGGGTTGGGCGTGGCTGTGGCCGACCTGAACAACGACGGCCTGCCCGATGTCTTCGTCACCAACGACACCACGGCCAACTTCCTCTTCATCAACCAAGGGAAGGGGACATTTCAGGAGAACGCCATGGTGCTGGGCTGCGCCGCGGACGTCAACGGCAACTTCATGGCCAACATGGGCGTGGCCGTTTGCGACTTTTTCCGCAGCGGCCATTTCGACCTCTACGTAACCCACTTCACCGACGAATCGGACACGCTCTTCCGCAACTACGGCGAAGGCGGGTTCCAGGACGAGTCGGCTATGGTCGGACTGCCCAACTTCACCACGGACCACCTGTCGTTCGGCGTCGTGGCCGCCGACTTCAACCAGGACGGCCAGTTGGAGGTGTTCGCCACGTCGGGCCACATCGAGAATTCGCCCGGTTTTCCGCACTATCGCATGAAGCCGCTTCTGTTCGCCTTCGACGGCAAGCGGTTCCACGATTGCAGCGCGCAGGGAGGGCCGTTCTTCGAGGGGAAACGCGTGGGCCGGGCCGTGGCCGCCTGCGATTACGACGACGACGGACGCCTGGAGATGCTGGTCGCCCACGAGAACTCGCCCGCCGCCCTCCTCAAGGTCGAGCCCCCGTGCGGGCATTGGCTCAAGTTCTTCTTCCGCGGGCGTCAGAGCAACCGCCGAGGCATCAACTGCCGGATCACGCTCAAGGTCGGTCCGAACACGTATCTGCAGGAACTGTGCGGCGGCACGAGCTACAGTGCGACCCACCAGCCGACACTGATCTATGGCCTCGGTGACTGGACCCAGCCCTGCACGGCAACCGTGCGTTGGCCCAGCGGCCTGGTCCAGACCATTGAGAACCTCGCCGTTGACCGAACCGTGCTGCTCGACGAATCGAACG
>CAZFKF010000221.1:0-7180 GCA_964518805.1 uncultured Planctomycetaceae bacterium
AGTACATCTCGCCGGGTTCGTCCTCGCCGAAGGAGGAGACCGGCAGTTTTGGCGTCGCGACGACCTCGTGGTGCGTCATCTTCTTGCCGTCGTAACGCAGGGCCCAGATGATGCCGGTCACGAAGTCGGCGAAGAGATACGCGCCGTCGAGTTCGGGCAGCAGTTTGCCGCGGTACACGCCGCCGCCGGTCACCGACTTGCCGACACTGTGGCCGTACTCGGCGATCGGCTCGATGAGCTTCTCGCCGCCGCGGGCCAGGTGGGGGCGAAACGGGTGCGTGCCTTCGCGGAGGTTCCACCCGTAGTTGCCGCCGCGGACGATCACGTCGATTTCCTCCCACAAGTCCTGGCCCACGTCGCCGGCCCAGAGCGTGCCCGTCTTGCGGTCGAACGAGAGCCGCCACACGTTGCGCAGCCCATAGGCCCATGTCTCGCGCCGCGTGCCATCGGCGCGGTCGGCAAAGGGGTTGTCCACGGGAATGGCGTACTTCAAGCCGGGCGATTCGTGGTCAACGTCGATCCGCAGCAGCTTGCCCAGAATGGACGTGAGGTCTTGGGCGTTGCGTTGCGGGTCGCCGCCGGCGCCGCCGTCTCCCAGGCCGATGTACAGGTAACCGTCAGGACCGAACTGCATGCTGCCGCCGTTGTGGTTCGAATACGGTTGCGGAAACGTGAGGATTGTCTCCGCCGACTGCGGATCGGCGCGGTCCGGATCGTCGTGAGACACTCGATACCGCGCGATCACGGTGGCCAGGGGCCGGATTGTATAATAGACGAAGAACGCGCCGTTCTGGCGATACTTCGGGTGAAACGCGATGCTCATCATGCCTTCTTCGTTGTCGGCGCGACTGACCAGCCGGCGAATGTCCAAGAAGACTTTTCGCTGCGATTCGGGCACGCCGGACCGGTTGGGGAACACGTAGACTCGCCCGGCCTGCTCGACCACGAACACGCGATTGGTGCCGTCACCGGCGTGAGTCAGTTGGAGCGGCCGGTCGAATCGCAGCCCTGGAAACGCGCGTTGGATGTCCAGCGGCGGCACCGGATCGGGCGAGCCCATCACGCGCGAGGTGTCGACCGGTGCGAAGCCACCCGCCCGGCTTGCCCCAACCGCCCCGGCGATCACAATCATCACAACCGCGGCCGCAACCAAGAGCGCTGCCGTTCTCTGCGTGGGCGGTTTCATCAGGCATCCCTCACTTCCTAGAGGCCGTGTCTTATTGCATCCCGTATCGCAGCTCGACACGTCGACGAGGAACGTGTCCGACTTGCCGTATTGTACGTCGGCTCGATCGGAAGACGATTATACGGATCACCCTATCGACTTCTGCATGGCCACGAGGGCCGCGGTGAATCTAATGGCGGCCGTACTTGTCCGTCGCAGGTCTGCGGGGCGCACCCCCGACCCCCCCGAGGGTCCAAATGCACATTCCCTGGAAGAAGCACGGAAGACTATGCTTCTCGCCGCTCGTACCAGCTCAGGTGCTGGCGAAGGATCTTGGTGGCCCGGTCCAAGTCGCCGGTGCGCAAGGCGTCGACGATCTGCCGATGGTGTCTTTGGCCGGCGGCGAAGTCGCCGGCGGCGGTCCGCTCGTGGAACTTTCGGAAGAAGACCTGAAGCAGGTCGCAGAACGCGGCCAACGGCGAGATCTTCGTCGCCTCGACCAGCGCCCGATGGAAGGCGATGTCGTGCTCGATCCGCCCGACAACGTCGTCGCCGGGCGGCGCCATCTCGGCGAGGCTCCCGAGTCTTTGGGCCAGAGCGGGATCGCTGCGCATGGCTTCCATGGCGTAGTACAAAGCGCCGGTCTCGACGACGGCGCGGGCCTTGAGGAGTTGATCCTCGGGGTAGTCGCTCAGGGCAAAATGGAAGCCGAAATACTCTGCCACGCGATCGAAATCAAACGCGTCGAGCACCGTGCCCCGCCGGGGCACGGCATGGACGATTCCCAGGAAGTCGAGGGCCTTGGTCGCTTCGCGAACCACCGTGCGGCTGACGCCGAACCGCGTGACCATCTCCTCCTCGGTTAGCAACGGATCGCCAGGGCGCAGGCCGTGGTCGATGATGTGCTTGCGGAGCTGCGCGGCAAGCTGGTCGGTGAGCCGCTGGCGGCGAAGTCGTGTAGGCTTGCGAGGGCTGGCCATGGGAACACGCAGAGACAATCGGGTCAATTACAGGCACTTCATTGCGATGAACAGATGCGATGTCGCTATTTGGGTGTGGCTCGGGGCTCCTGTTTGGGATCCCGGGTTCGTTCTCTTGCCGTACGGCCGAGGATCATCGACATAACTCGCGTAGGTGGTTTATGGTACTTCTCCAGAATTCAAGTGTTTGCGCAGACGCGACCGTATTGCAGGCCCTTTCAATCGTATTACAATACGATAAACTCTGGCCCCCCGTGCGACAAGTGACAGAAGGAAGCAATCGCCGTGATTGGAAGGAAGCAGAGCGAGCATTGGCCGGTCCCGGCTGAACTGGACAAGCCCCGGTTGTTGGGCTTTTATCGCCAGATGGTCCTGCTGCGGCGATTCGAGCGAACGGCCCAGGCGTTGCTCAAGGCGGGCGAACTGCCCGGATTCTTGCACCTCTACGTGGGCGAGGAGGCGACGGCCGTGGGCATCATCGCCCATCTGCGCCGCGACGACTGGATCACCAGCACGCATCGCGGCCACGGTCACGCCTTGGTCAAGGGGGTCTCGCCCAACGAACTCATGGCCGAATTGGCCGGCAAAGGCTCTGGGTGCTGCGGCGGACGCGGCGGCACGATGCACCTCTATGTGCCCAGCGTGGGCCTGTTCGGCACCAACGGCATTGTGGGCGGCGGAATCGCCACCGCGGTTGGCCTGGGCATCAGTGCCACCATTCGCGGCACCGATCAGGTGGCGGTGGCCTTCTTCGGCGACGGCGCCGTGAACAACGGGGCGTTTCACGAGTCGCTGAATTTCGCCGGAATCCGCAACGCCCCGGTGGTCTTCGTCTGCGAGAACAACCTCTACGCCACGGCCACCCCCCTGGCCACGACCACGCGCAACACCGAAGTGGCGACCAAGGCCGCGGCCTACGGCATTCCGGGCGTGGCGGTCGACGGCAACGACGTGATCGCCGTCTGGCTGGCGATGCGTGAGGCGGTGCGCCGGGCCCGGGCCGGCGAAGGGCCCACGCTCATCGAATCGAAGACCTACCGCATGGTCGGCCATCACGAGGGAGACCCCGTGGTCGGCTGCTACCGCACCCAGGAGGAGATGGACGCCTGGGCCCTGCGGTGCCCGCTGCTCCGCATGAAGAACTTGCTCCTGGAGTCGCACAGGGCCAACGCCGCGGAACTGGAGGCCATCGAGGCGGACGTCGAGCGCGAGGTGAAGGAAGCGGTCGAGTTCGCCCGACACGCGCCGCAGCCCAACACGGCCGACGTGAACAAACACGTCTTTGCCGAACCGCTCAATCCGCCCATGCCGTCCAGCGCTGGCGCTGGCGGGCAAGAACCGCAGGCGGTCGTCCAGGGCTGGCTCGACGCGGTGCGCGACGGCATCGCCGAGGAAATGCGGCGCGATCCGCACATCATCTACTTCGGCGAAGGCACGGGCGAGCGTGGCGGGACGTTCGGGCACACCAAGGGACTCTGGCAGGAGTTCGGTGCCCACCGCATGATCGACACGCCGATCTGCGAGATGGGATTCACCGGGGCCTCGATCGGCTCCAGCGCCAGCGGCTGCCGGACCATCGCCGACGTGATGTTCCTGGATTTCCTCTTCGAGGCTGCCGAGCAGGTGATCCTCCAGGCCGCCAAGCTCCGCTACATGAGCAACGGGCAGGTGGGCGTTCCGATGGTCATCCGGGCCGGCGTGGGCATGGTCAAGCAGGCGGGGCCGCACCACAGCGGCAGCTACTATCCGGTCTGGGCCCATTGCCCCGGCCTGATCGTGGTCGTCCCCTCGAACCCCGCCGACGCCAAGGGGCTGATGAAGACGGCGCTGCGGGCCAGCGATCCGGTCATCTTCCTGGATCCCAAAGTCCTGTTTTCGAGCAAGGGCCCGGTGCCCGTGGGCGAGCATCTGGTCCCCTTCGGTCTGGCCCGCGTGGCGCGCGAAGGGACCGATCTGACGATCGTCTCGTGCGGCAGCGCGTTGTGCCGCTCGCTCGACGCAGCCCAGCGGCTCGCCGAGGAAGGCATCTCTTGCGAAGTGATCGACCTGCGCACGATCCAGCCGCTGGATAGCGACACGATCGTGGCCAGCGTGGCCAAGACCGGCCGGCTGCTGGTCGTGGACGAGGCCTACGCCATGTGCGGACTCGGCGGCGAGATTGCGGCCCGGGTCATGGAAGACGCCTTCGACGAGTTGGACGCGCCCGTGGGCCGGCTGCACGTCGACCCGGTCGCGTTCCCCTTCAGCCCCACGCTGGAGGACTTCATCGCCATCACGCCCGAAAAGGTGATAGCCGCCGCCAAAGCGGTCCTTGAAGGCCGGCCGCTGGTGCCCCGCCGAATCACGTCCGGCCTGGCGCGTCCCGCAGCCGCGAGTCCGGCCGACAGGCGTCCTACCTCCCCTCTCCCGCAAGCGGGAGAGGGGCCGGGGGTGAGGGAATCCTCCGAGTCAAAACGCCCACCGCAGCCGGCGCCCACCTCCGCGCCTCAGCCTGTGTCGAAAGCCAAAGCCGAAGCAGCCCCCAAAGCCGCTGTCGCAGTCCGGCCGGGCACCGTTCCGCTGGTCATGCCCAACATGGACCTGACCATCACCGAGGCCACGGTCGTCAAATGGTTGAAGAGGCCGGGGCAGGCTGTGAGGTCGGGCGAAGAGATTGTGGAAATGGAGACCGACAAGGCGGTCGTGCCGATCGAGTGTCCGGCCGACGGCACCCTGGCCGAAGTCCTCGTCGCGGAAGGCACGGTCGTGAAACTGGGCCAGCAACTCGCCCTCATCCAGGTCCAATAGCCCACACAACGCACAGAACGCGTACAACACGTAGGTTATCCTTCAGCATAACCATGACGCGTCAACACACCTTCGGCGCGCCGTTATGCTGAAGCATAACCTACGCACCCACGCACGGCACGAATCATGATGAACGCAGCCATCCAGCAGACGATTTCCGAACGACGCCGCGGCCGGGTGATTGCCTCGCCCCGGGCCCGCCGCGCGATGCGGCAGCGAGGCATTGACGCAGCCTGGGTCCGCGGCAGCGGGCCGGGGGGACGGATCGTCGAGGCCGACGTGTTGGCGGCGGGGGCCTCCGGTCGGGCGCCGACGGGGACGGCAAGCCCGCACCGAGCGCAGTTCTGGCTTCAGGCCACCGCCGACGTTTCCAGCTTGCTCGAAATCCAGGGACAGATCGCCGAGGAAGTCCAGCGCTCGTGCGGCGTGCCGCTGCGCCTGGCCGACTTCCTGCTTCGCGCCATGGGCCTGGCGCTGGCCGATTGCCCGCGGGCCAATCGCGTCTGGCAGGGCGAACAATGCGTCGACCGCGCCACGGCCGACGTCGGTCTTGAGGTCGAATCCGCCTCGCGGCGCGTCGTGCAGGTCGTTCCCCGCGCCGACCAACTGCGCCTGTTGGAACTGGTTTCACGGCGGGCCGACGCGACCCAGGCGGACCAACCGGCCGCCTCGTCGCTGTGCGACTTGACGGACTATCCGATCGATCAGTATGTTGCCGTGCTGACTCCGCCGCGCACCAGCGTGTTGGCGGCGGGCCGCCCAACGCTGCGGCCGGAAAAGGGGACAGGTCCATTTTGCCTGCAAGGCCCGCAGGGTGCTGCGCACAAAATGGACCTGTCCCCTTTTCCGGTGCTGCGTCCGTCGCTGTGCCTGAGCCTCACGGCCGACGCTTCGGCGCTGTCGCCGGAGACGGCCGCAGCGTACCTAGGGCGAATTGTGGAGTTGCTCGAACACCCCTTCCTTCTGCTCTGTGAAAGGTTGCCGCGATGACATGCGAGAAGCGGATGGCAGGCAAGAAAGTCCTGGTGACGGGAGCGGGCACCGGAATCGGCAAAGGCGTTGCCCTGGAGTTTTGCCGCCAGGGCGCCGACGTGGTGATTCACTACTCGCAGAGCCGCGAGGGCGCGATGCAGGCCGTGGCCGAGGCCCAGGCCGCAGGGGCCCGCAAAGTCACGGCCATCCAGGCCGACTTCCGCAAGGCCGACGCCCCCGGCCAACTGGCTCGCGAGGCAATCGAATTTCTCGGCGGCATCGACGTGCTGGTGAATAACGCCGGGATCACGATGAATCGGCCGTTCGAGGAGGTGACGCTCGATCAGTTCGACACCGTGTACCACGTCAACATCCGCGCCATGTACTTCGTCACCCAGGGCGTCGTGCGGACGATGGTGAGCCAGGGCTCGGGCGTGGTGATCAACACCAGTTCGGTCCACGCCTTCGAGGGCTACCAGGAACATACCGTCTACGCCGGCACCAAGGGAGCGATCAATTCGTTCACCCGGGTGCTGGCCATCGAGTTGGCGCCCAAGGGGATCCGCGTCAACGCCATCGCCCCGGGCGCGGTCGAGGTCGACGCCCATCACAAGGTTTTCCCCGACTTCGATCCCAAGGCGTTCGGCCGGCAGATTCCCTGCGGCTTCGTGGGCCAGCCCGCCGACATCGCCAAGGTGGCCGTATTCCTGGCCTCGGACGACGCCCGGTACATCGTGGGCCAGACGATCGTCGTCGATGGCGGCACCACCTCGTGGATGCCCTTCGGCGAAGGCTTCCGCTACCCCATGGGCGGACAATTCGGCAAGGACTATGTACCGGGACTGTAACTGCGACTGTGACTGTGACTGACGAGGGTTCAGGGTTCGGGGTTCAGGACATGCGAAACAGGCCGGATGGCACTCGCTGAAATACGCTGACGCGCTGTGCGCGGCTCTCCTGACCCCGCACAGACGCTGACCGAAGGTCTCCACGAACCGTAGCAGGAGACCTTTGGTCGCCAGATCGGCGGGGTCGGGAGACCCGCGCCGTGCGCCGTCAGAAACCCGATATGCTGAATTGCCTCCGCGGCGCCGCCGGGTCCGCCGGCGGATCGGTCTTGAGCAGGTTGAGCTTCTCGCCGCCAACCTCGTAGGTCTCGTCAAGGCTGCCATGAACGAGCGCTGCCGCTGCAAGTCGCCACTTGACCAAACAATCAGAAACAATCAGGACCGGGTGGCCCCGGGCGGTTTCCCGCCCGGGGCTCCCACAGACCCGA
>CAZFKF010000222.1:0-7178 GCA_964518805.1 uncultured Planctomycetaceae bacterium
TCGGCGTACTTGTACGCGACGTAGGCGTCTTTGGGATCGGCCTCGGCGACTTTGGCGAAGCACTCTGCCGCGCGCTCGTTCTGGCCCGCGTACTGGAAGTACGTCCCCAGGCAATACAGGGCGCGGAGATGATTGGGCTCGGCCTTGAGCACCTCCTCGAACACGTCGCGCGACTTGTCGACGACTCGGCGGTCTTCCTGCATGTTCAGGTATGCCACGCCAAGATTGAACCGTGCGGCGTTCCACTCGGGGAACAACTCAAGGACGATGCCGAACTCCTTGGCTGCGTCGGCGTAGCGATACTGTTCGAGGCAGGCCCCCCCGCGGTTGAATGCCGTCAACGCCTGCGAGAGCTTGTCGCTGTTTGCTCCGTTGGCCGCGGTCGCGGGAGCCGCGGACGCCTCTTCTGCGGCCGAGCATGTGCCGCGTTCGCCCAGGAACCACACGCCCACCGCAGACATGAGAATTGCGGCATGGCACCAAGCCGTCGTGGTCCCGCGCTTGCGATACCCCTTGCAGACCATCATCCTATCCTCCCTCACAACAGATCCATGAATAACGCCGGATTCATCCATTGTTGCCCGGCGGTTTGGTCAAAGGAAGGGGGTTGCTGCTTCGGATGCTCATTTTGAGGATGCGCAAGATGGTGGGTCCCGGAGGACGGACTCCCGTGGTTCGGCACCGCTCGCCGGCTTTGGGCGGGTCGCTTGACAGTCCTCGCAACCTCCCTTAAGGTCAACTGGCGACATGCCGATTATCCTGTGGCGAGCTTTTCGTCTTCCAAGTGAGGTCACCCATGAGCCACTGGGGTTCCAAACATCGACGGCACTTTCTTAAGACGACCCTCGGAGGGGGCGCGGCTGCCGCATTGGCCACGCGTCTCCCCGTGCTTGCCGAGACGGCCGACCAGCGTCCCGGCCAGGCTACCAGCCGCGTGGCCCTCACTGCGGGCGACGATCTTGCCGAGAACACGTTCCGCGGCCTGCGGTCCTTGGACAAGGAAATCGCAGAGGCGATCGGCAATCGCAGCGTGCTCATCAAACCCAACAACGTGGCCGTCGAGAACCAACTCTCGGCCACCAACGCGGCGACGTTGGAGGCCATCCTCGAATTCCTCAAGTCGATCAACAAATTGAAGAACCATGTTGTCATCGCCGAATCGGCGGGCACCGGCCCAACGATGGAGGGCTTCGTCAACTATGGCTATCCTCGCGTGGCTGCCAAATACGGCGTCAAACTCTTGGACTTCGACGAACAGCCGCACCAACTGGCCCACGTCCTCGACGAAAAGGACTTCCGGCCCCACGCGGTCCGAACCTCGAAGCTGCTTTACGACCGCAACTGCTTCATCATTTCGGCTGCGAAGATGAAGACCCACGATTGCGTCGTGGCCACGCTCTCGCTTAAGAACATCGTCTTCGGCGCCCCGCTCAAGGACCGCGGATTCCGCTTCGCCAATCGGGCGGCCCACGGTCCGCAGAGCGACAAGATCGCCACGCATGGCAGCGGCCTGCGGGCGCTGAATTTCAACCTGTTCACGCTGGCCCAGCGTCTACACCCGGATCTAGCCATTATCGACGGCTTTCAGGGCATGGAGGGCAACGGGCCGGTGCAGGGGACGGCCGTCGACCATCGCGTGTGCGTGGTGAGCCGCGATTGGCTGGCCGCCGACCGCGTGGGGGTCGAACTCATGGGCATCGACTTCGCCAGGATCGGCTATTTGAACTACTGCGCGAAGGCCGGTCTTGGCGAGGCGGACCTCTCCAAAATCGAGGTGGTCGGGGAGCCCATTGCCCGGCATGTCAAGAAGTACAAGCTCGCCGACAACATCGAGGAACAGATGATCTGGAAGAAGCCGCCCGCGGCATGAGACGCGGCGTCTGTCGCGGTTTTCGCCAGCGACGCAATCTCGCCGGGAAGACGGCGAAAGTCGTCGCTCCGGCAGTTCGGCGTCGACTCAAGCGGCCACAGTCGCCACGACGTACGGCCCCTTGGGCATGACAGCAATGGTTGCGTCGCGGCCGTAGCGTTCAAGGCACCCTTCCACGGCGGCTTCGACGCTTGGCGCGGTCTCCACGTAGTGCTGGTTGAGCACCTCGGGCCCGATCCCGTCGCTGACGACCACCACTCGGGCTTTTCGCCGCACCTTGGCCAGTTCTTCCACCTGCCACTGGTCCATCTTGAAGTAATCCGAGTGGAGGATTCGGTCCATGAAGGCGTCGAGGCTGGCGTGCTCCTTGAAGATGCTCTGGAACTCGGGGCTGCCGAGTCCCTCGCTCAGGCTGGCGGCGAGAATGATCGTTCCGCCCGGCTTGACAATGTCCATGGCGGCCACGATTCCCTTGACCGACTGGTAGTACGTCGCATCGAGCGGATAGCCAGCCGACGTGGTCACCGCCACGTCCACCGCGTGCGGAACGGAGTCTTGCACTAAGCGGCGCACGTAGTCGACGCCTTCCAGGAACGCCTGCTCCATATCGCCGGCACCCACCGAGAGAATCCGGCGGCGGGCGTCAATCACCGTGTTGACGATGAAATCGCACCCCGCACGCCGGGCGATCCACGTGTTTTCTTCATGGATCGGATTGCCGTCGAGCACGCCGATGCACGCGTTGGGATGTTCGATGAACCGCGGGCCGTGCCAGACGCGGACCGTCTCCAGGCCCGCCAGCCCCGGGCAGATCAGCTTCCTGCCACCCGAGAAGCCTGCCATGAAATGGGGCTCGATCAGCCCGACGGTGATCTTCACCTCGGCGTTGACGTAGCGACGATCGATCCACGCCGGGACTCCCCGAGGGCTTTCGCCCAGGAAGACGTGTTCCGACGGCTCGCACCCCCGATGGCTCTCGATCCGATACCGATCGACGATCGCCGGCCCAACCATCTCCGCCAGTTCCTCGGGGGTGCTGGGCCGGTGCATCCCGGTCGCCACGAGAATGAGGATACGATCCCGCGGGATGCCGCTGGCTTCCAGGGTTTCGAGAATTGGCGGAAGGAGGATCGGATTGGGAACGGGCCGCGTAATATCGCAGACGGCCACGCACGCGCTTGCGCGACCGCGGGCCAATGCGGCCAAGGGAGGCGTCCCGCTGGGTTCGACGAGTCTTCGACGAACCGCATCCTCAGGATTCTCAAGCGGCGTCGCCGGTTGATAGCCGAGACACTTGACCACGTTCCGGTCCGGAAGTTCGACATCCAGGCCAGAGCGTCCGTATTCCAAGTGGACCCGCATGGAGATCCCCCTGCCAGCACCCTCCGCCGTCGAGGATCAGGCATCGAGCCTGTCTCTCCGCCGGGACAAGGTTACTTCTTTTCTGCGGCAGCCGGAGCGCCTTCAGCCCCTTCCTCTTCTTCCTTCTTCTTCTTCTTCTTCTTCATGGTCATCTTGTAGACCCGGACCTTGGCCAGCCCTACGGGGCTATCGCCCTCGCGCCAACGATCCGAGGCCTTCAGACGCTCGATCCGCTCGGCACGAGTCAGCACGCTGCGGCTTCGCACCAAGCCAACATGAACTTTGAGGCTTTTGTCCATCGTCATGATCTGAGTCTCTCCTGCTACAGCCGGCACGCCAGTGCATCGACGAATTCACCAATATACCCCTAACGGTCCAGAAGTTCAACGGCGTCCACCCCCTTACGCCGATATAGCGGCAACACCCCGACCGAAGTAGCCGACGAGAACCCAGAGGACTTCTCATGGGGCGTCGTCCGTTGCTTGAATCTCCGATCCGTTCCGCTATAAAGGGTGGGATCGCATGTCTTCACGCGGATCAGTCGCTCGCAGAAGAACCACCGCGAACTGCCGGCCTGATGAGGGTTCGGCACCATGGCGACTCGACTCGACAGGCGGAGAGAATCATTATGGGACAGATATGGGCCACCCATCTCGACGATGTGAGGGGCTTCGGCCGGCTCCGCGAGTTCTTCGAGAACGACAATCCCGGGCTGAAACTCGACGTCGTTGCGGTGAATGGAGATGCCTGGCTTTCGGCCGAGCACGGCGGCATGCGCGTTTTCTGGATCTGTCAAGGCGAAGGCGAAGTCTTCCTGCCTCGGGGATACCGCACCCAGGAAGGCGACGGCGAGCGCCTGCCCGGCGAGTATCATCCAGATCCACTGGATTCGACCTTTGCATTCGCGTTGGCAACATTGCGGCAGAAATGGGAAACGATCTCCAGCCAGGCTGCCATTCCGGTCCAGGCGATCCTCAACCGCCAACGCGGCGATGCGTATGTCGGCGACTACGCCGGCGAGTTGTGGAAACTGGATCATGTGCCGCACCCGTGGTCGACCGACGACGAGGTCGAGTCGCTGCTCCGCCTGCTGTTCACCGCCTACCGCCAACAGGGATTCTCGACGAAGCAGGCCGACGGATTTGAGCGGCTCAACCAAGGAGATCAAGTGATTGCGTGCGCGGACGAGAGGGTTCAAGTCCGCGGCCGATTCCAGTGTTTGACCATGGAGAACGTGCACCGCGACACGAGCCACGTGTCCGCCGTGCGACGCTTGCGATACTTGGCTGACACGGCGGGCGGCTGCAACCCTGACTTCGATCCCTTTCGGCGGCTTCCACTCACCTGGTACTATCCCTATCCCGGCGAATCGAGCGACGGGCTGAACTGGGTCAACAGCCACGTGGTCAACATTCCCAAGGAGACCTCGCCCGCGCACTTCCATCCCCCCCGAGGCATTGGCGCCGCCGGGGGAATCCCGCAGCGCGAGATGTACTTGGTCCTCGACCCCGCAGCGTATCGGCTGAACACCTGGGGGCGCGAGGCAGCGCTGTTGGCCTTCCCCGACCTGCGAGACCTTCGACGGTACGAGCGGCACGCTCTCGAGCCGGGCATGTTCATCTACATCCCGCCCGGCACAGGCCATCGGGGACTCGACGTGTTCGTCAACGTGCTCACGATCCCTGGCTTTAAGCCGCACAACGAGTACTATATCGATCGCGACATCCGAGACACGACAGGCGGCGAGGTTCCCTATAACGAGAATCTGCTCGATGCCAAGAACTACCGCGCCATGGAAGACCTGTTGTAAGGCAACCCGACGCAGAAGCGCCGCACAGCCCGGTCCTCAAACTGGACGTGCGCGGAGAGTCTTTCGCGATCCCCACGTGCGGTACTCGGAACCGGGAATTCCTGGGATTCTTGGCCCCGAAAGACCTCTCGGAACCGCAGCGATGGCGTTGGCGTGCTAAGCTTCAGCAGGATACAGAAGCGTGATCGGGGAGTCGAATAGGATCTGCCAGAGTAGGGGAGGGCGCTCATGCAGGATCCACCGAACAGCGTTGCTTGAGGGCGGACACCCGCTCCTCGCGACCGGTGAACAGGGGTAACGCTCCGAATGATCGGTCAAGACTTGAAACCCGCCCCGCGGCCATCGCGGGGCGGGTTTCCACGTTTCTTGAATACAGTCCGGGTCGGCAGAACGATTCCCGCACATGCGTCCATTCACGCGCCTCGCGGCGCCGAGGACAAGCCTTAAGCGTCGTCAAATTGGATCGAAACGACCTCGAACCGCATGGTCCCCATTGGGACTTGGATCTCGGCGTGATCGCCAACCTTCTTTCCCACTAACCCCTGGGCCAGGGGGCTTGTGATGAGAATCTTCCCCGCGGCATAGTTCTCCTCTCCTGCGCCCACCAGCGTGAACTCTTCTTCATCGTCGGTGTCGAGGTCCTTCACCGTCACCGTGCAGCCGAAGGCGACGCCGTCTCTGGCCACCTTCGAGGGGTCGACAATCGCGGCCCGCGATAGTTTGTCGCGCAGCACGTTGGCCCGAGCACGAAGCATTTGCAGGCTCTCGCGCGCCCCGTGATATTCGGCGTTTTCGCTCAGGTCGCCCTCCGCACGCGCCTTGGCAACACGTTCCTCCAGAACGGGCATCTCGACATTTTGCATATGGTCCAGATCGGCCTTGAGCTTGTCGTAGCCGGCGCGAGTCATTGGAATGCGATCCGACATCGATAGAAATCCCTCCGGTGTTTGTGCCATTATATCCACCACCAACAACAGGCTGAAGGCACGATGGGACCTGAACTAGTAGGCGATGGCCCCGCCGACGAACATGGTGGTGGAAGGGTAGAAGGGGTTGGGGGCCGAGTTGGGGTTCCAGCGGAAGAGGATCTCGCGGCTGAAAGCGACGCCGATCTCCATCATTCCGTGAACGCCCCCGGTCCGGTCGAATTCCAGCCCTGTGGCGACTCGGATGTCGTTGTAGTTGACCTCGTCGCGGCCGGACAACCGAGTGACGGTCCAATCCCCCCCGCCATATTCCCCCCGAATCATGAACCGCCAATCGGTTGTCCCAATGGTGGTGATTCGCGATGTGAACTTAGGGTTGGGAAAGAGGATGTCAAAGCGGACATCCTTATTGGGTGTCCAGACAATCCCGCCTGCCGGGAGCAACTTCACACGAAGGCGGTTGAGATACCAGACGCCCGCTTCAACCTTGAAGCTGGGCGAGAACGTAAGAACCGCCAGACCTTTGCCTTGCAGGCGAAGGCTGTCTTCGACGACATACGAGAAATCCGAGTAGACGCCAACCCGGACATTTAGGTCCGCACCCAGCCACGGGGTGGGTTGCGGGTTCCAGGTGGCGTCCAAGTAAGCATCGTAGACCCTTGGAGGCAGGTCGTCTGGACTCAGCGGGCCATCCCACAGATGGATGGCAAAACCGGGCGTAACCAACAGCGGCGTCTGCTGATTGTAGAACAGTGGGAATGCAAAGGTCGCATAGGTCTCGATGTCGTTCATCCCGAACTTATTCTTGAAGCTCGCAAACCAGCGTTCTTCGAGATGAATTTCGTTCAACAGTCTCGTTGCCGGGGTGGCAATTCCCAACATCGAATTGGGGCCCGACGCAAAGTACGGGTCCTGCGGAAACAACGACGACGGCTGGGAGCCCGGCGTCCCATAGGGGTCCCAGCCTGCAGGCGGCTGAATTCCTCCCTGAAACGTCGCTGCGGGCGGCGAATTGGCCCAGGGTGCGGGGGTCTGGGAAGTCGCTGGCGGAAGCGCCGGTACCGTAGTGCCGGCAGAGGGCATCGACGGAGGCAGCCAACCGGGGGGAGGCACTGACGATGGGGCTGTTGCCGCCCCAGGGACCGGCACAGAAGACGGCACGCTTGACGGCGGGGAGGATACTACCCCTGTACTGCCCGGGCTTGCCGTT
>CAZFKF010000223.1:0-7163 GCA_964518805.1 uncultured Planctomycetaceae bacterium
GCGAGAGCCTTGCCATCGGCACCGGCGTCAGCGTGCTGCGGGGCAATGTGGACGTGAGCGGCCAGTGCACGGTGACTCCGTCGGCCCCCAACATCGCCCGGTACGACGCCGCAACGCACTCGCTGGTGGGCGTAGCGCCCGGCGTCTGCTCGGTGCGGTTCGCCCGCGGCGAGAAGATGACCGACGCCTTCGTAGAGGTCGTGGCCGTGCCGTTTGCCGAAGGGCAGGTGGTGATCGAACCGGCGGCCGGCGTGCTTTCGCCTGGCCAGGCCCTCGACCTGCGGGTCTTCCTCGTCAATGGCGAAGGGGTCCGCGTCGATCGTACCGGCGCCGCGGTCCTGGCAAGCTCCGCGCCCGACCGAGTGCAGATCTCCGGCGATTGGGCGTGTGCCCTGGCGACTGGCACGGCGGAGATTACGGCCACGCTTCCCGAATCGAAAACGCCGGGCCGGGCCACGATCGCGGTGGACAACCACCCGATCGCTGAGCTCATCGTCGACCCGTCGCAACGAACCATGGCTGTGGGCGATCGCGCCCGGCTTCGCGTCCTCGGACGATCGGCCAGCGGACTTCGCGAGTTGTTCCCGCAAGGACAACTGAAGATGCATGTTGGCGGCGCATCGCCCGGCGCGATCCGCATCGTCGGTTCCCAGCATGTGGAAGGCGTGAGCCCCGGCCGGGCTTCGATCGACGTGTCGTGGGCCGGCAAGTTTTACCGTGAGGCGTCGGTCACGGTCGTCGAGGCCGCGTGGAGCGGGCTGGCCATCGACCCCGCGTCGGCCACGATCCATCCGGGCCAGCAACTTGCCTACACGGTGACCGGCGTGCGCGGCGGTCAGCGGCGCGTGATCCTGCCCGGCGACGGCCTGAGACTCTCCGTGGCCGATCCGGGCGTGGCCCAGGTCGCGGCCGACGGTACGGTTCGCGGCGTCGCTCCGGGCCAGACGAACGTGATCGCCGAGGTCGGCGCAAGCCGCGCCGAAGCGCCGTTGCGTGTTGTGGCCGGCGCCGGGCCGACGGACGTGGTGATCGAGACGCCCGGCCCCGGTCTTACGGTCGCCGATCGCGATGGCAGCGTGTATCTGATCGGACCGGGCGGCGTGGTCTATCCGCGTTGGGACGACTGGTGGTACGCCGGTCCCTCGGGTGTGCCCGGCCATGTGGTCGTCGCCCCGCCCGAGACCGTAACGACGGTCCCCGCGGCAGAGAGGATCTGGCTGGAGCCGCCGCGCACCGCATTGGGCGTCGGCGAGACAACGCCGCGATTTGCGGTCATGGCTCAATCGCCAGGCGGGACGCTGCGGCAGATTCCGGCGGTGATCGAGAGCACCAACGCCAACATCCTGGCGCTGGCCAGCGGCCAGCCCGGCCGGTTTACTGCTCGCCAGATGGGCAGCACGCAGGTGCGGGCCACGGTGGGCGATCGGGCCGTCTACGCCGACGTCACCGTAACAGGCGCCCGCTTCGACACGATCCGCACCTCGATTGCGTCGCCCACGGACACCGATTTCGGCGTGCGGGCCGAGATCACGGCCGCGGGCACTGAGGGGTCGTTGGAGTATCGCGTGTACCGCACGGGCCAGGCGGCGTCCGGCCCCTGGGTGGCGGCGCAGGTCGAAGGCGACCATCGCCGCGTGGTGCTCGACAGCCCGCGATTGCCCATCGGCCCCCCCTCGGCGTTCTACACCCTGACATTCGAGGCCCGAGACCCAGCCACGGGCACGGTGCAGCAATATCCGTTCACGTTCCGGTTAGCACCTCAGATTGAGAGGGCGGGAGGTGGAGGGAAGTAGGAAGAAGGGAGAGGGGCGACGCGGAGAAGGGAGGTTTTGCGTCCCGGAGGGACGTTTGACAATAGCCCGGCGATTCATCGCTGGGTTGGGAGGTGAAAAGGTTGTCGCTTGTCCCGTAGGGACAATTGAACCAGTGCGTCGAGAGTATTCCCATGACGCATTCGTTTACGAGCAGTCTCTACCACTGTGCCTTCAGCACGAAGGGACGTCAGCGTCTCATCACGGCGAAGCTCCAATCGCGTCTTTGGCCGTGCATGGGTGGAATCGCGAGAGAGAACGGCATGAAGGCCCTTGCGATAGGAGGCGTCGAGGATCATGCGCACCCACTCCTTTCGCTTCCATCGACACTCGCAATTGCGCAGGCGGAACACCATCGCCAGAAGACATTCCAAGAGGAGTTCCTCGCCTTCTTGAGAAAACACGGGATAGCGTATGATGAGCGGTACATCTGGGATTGAGAGAGCGGACGTTCAATTGTCCCTGCGGGACAACGAGCGTCTCTCTGACCCCGACCCCCAGCGATCAATCGCTGGGCTATTATCAAATGCCTTTCCGGGGCAAAAGGCCCGGAAGGAGCAGGATACGGTCGAAGTCCAATGAATCAGCAACCGACGCCAACAACGGCAAGTCGTTACACCGGCTCGCGGCGATCGCGCCGCGAAGTCCTGGTGTTCATTCTGTTGTGCAGCGTCATGGTGGCGATTGAGATTAGTTTGTCCCTCTTGGCGATCCGTGACTACAACGAATACCTTCGAGTGGAAGATGCGTGGCGTCGGGATTACCGGCATTTCGTTCAGAGATTGGATACGGCGTCTTCGCCGATCTCGCCCCCAGACACGGAAGCTTGTGATCGGGCGGTATGGGCCGCCGTCGGCGCGATTGCTGTGTCTGTCTTCTTCTTGGTTCTCTCCTTTGCGTCCAGGCATTCCGCCGCAATCGTCTCGTTTCTGATCTGCCTTACGATGCTCGCCGTGACGCTCCTCGCGGCATACGTGAAAACTGGTTGACTGCTGAACACTCAAGTTCCCATTCTCGCAATTCACCTGGACCTTCCGCATGGCATTTCCTGACGAACGCGATCGAAACCTGATTCGCCGGGCCGAGCAGTTGGAGAACCTGGCCAGCGACCTGTGCGAATGGCTGGCCGAGTTCAATCCGCCGCGCCGCAGCGGCGACTTGCTGCCCGTGCCCGAGAGCGACGAATTCGAAGTGCTCCAGTTGCGTCGCCTGGCGAGCAACCTGTACACGTCGTCGAAGGTCCCGGTGGCGGCGGCCGTGTACGGGGCGTCGCAGGTAGGCAAAAGCCTGTTCATCGGCCAGGTGCTCAAGCCGCACAGCGAGGCCTACAGCCCGCTGGGCCGCGACGAGCAGCACGGCCCGCCCGCCTACTACAAGGACCTCTCGTTCACCAGCGACCTCAACCCGCAGTGCGGCTCGAACGAGGCCACGGCCCTGGTCACCCGCTTCACGACCAAGGACCGCGTGGCGGCCAGCGTGGCCCCGGAGTATCCGGTGATGGTCCGCGCGTTGACCCGGGCCGAATGGCTGCGCGTGTTGGCCCGGGGGTTCCAGGTCGAGTGCAAGACGCCGCTAGTGACCTGGCAGCAGAATCAACTCGAAGAGCTTTTCGAGCAACTCGGGCGGGAACACGCGGGGCGCCAGGTCGATCGCCAGTGGCGCATGGATCTGCTGGACGCCTATTCCTACATGCGCACCGTGGACCCGCGAGGATTCCCCGCGCCCGAGGCCGTGCTCAACGGGCTGTTGAGCCGCTATCCGCTTTCGGACGACGGTTGCGTGGCCGCCGCCGCCCGGCTGTTCTGGGACAGTTGGCCCTCGCTGACGGCCCTGTTCACGCGGATCACCGGTTTCCTGGAGCGGATCACGATCGGCGAGCACGATCCCGGGATCCTCTCGCACTGGGCCGGGGTGCGGTTCCTCTTGGACAGCCAGCGCACCAAGGTCCACGACCGGCAGACCTCGAAGGGCTTTCCCCACGTCGATTGGACCGATTTCTACCTCACCGAGCGCAACGGCTGGTACGTGCTCGACTACCGGCCCGGCATGGGCACCGGCAGCGAAGATCTGGCCGTCATCCAGGCCGGGATGCTCGAGATGGTCCTGCCCGTGCTGCCCCACCGCCTCAACGACGACTGGCGCAGGGTGATCGACCAGATGGATTTTCTCGACATCCCGGGGATGCGGGCCGTGCGCGCCGGCGTTGAACGGGGCAAGCGCGAATCGGCCGACACGCTTGAAGAGCAGATGGAGATCGTCAAACGCGGCAAGGTCTCGTACCTCTTCGAGCGCTACACCGACGAGTTGCAGATCCAAACGCTCCTGCTCTTGTCCCGCTTCGGCAACCTGGAAGTCAAGGCGCAGATGAAGTACCACGTCGAGAAATGGGGCCGGGCCCGCTACGGCGAAAAGGCATGGCCGCACAAGGTCTCTGACGAGGTACCCGCGTTGTTCATCGGCATGACCGGCATCGACGCCGAGTTCCGCAATCACGAGGACTACGCCGAGAAGGGTCTCTACGAGCGGCGTCTGGGGGAACTGGTCGATACGCTCGGTGGGGTGATGAACGATTTCGGCGGCAAGGGCCAGCCGTTCACCAACACCTACCCGATCCGCTATCCGGGCACCTGGGACACCAACGAGGCCCAGCGCCAGGCCTCGGACCCGGAAAAATGGGCCCGGGCCCGAAAGGCGTTCCTCGAAGCCGACCGCGTCCAGCGCCACGTCAAGTTCGCCGATCAGCGTTGGGATGTAGCGATGCGCGACGACGACGGCGGCTTGTCGCTGCTGGCCGGCGGCATCCGCGCGGTCACGTCGGCCGACGCCAAGCAGGACGAATTGCAGCGGCGGATCGTTGAAGTGAGCAACCGTCTGTTGCAGCTTTCGCGGGGCTGGGTCGTCGACCCGGACGCCAACGTCGACCGCGAGAAACGCATCGCCGCGGCACGCAAAGTCCTCGACTGGCTCCGAGAGGACGACAGCGCGATCTATCCCCGAGTCTACGCGATCCAGGAATCGCTGGCGACGCGCGAGGGGGACGAACTTCAGGTGGCCGACTGCGCGGACATCGTCAGCAAGCGGCACGGCGATCCGCTGCCCAGGCAACTCCGCGAGTTCTTTCACCAATGGGCCACGGTGGACGTTCCCAAACGATGGGAGGAACACACCGCCGCGCACGAGGACGGCGCGCCGTGGATCGACGGCGGCGACGTGAACAGCTTCGCCCGCTTCCTGCGCGACTACCTGCTGACCGAAGAGGTTCTCGATGACCTGACCCGGCGGCTCGGGCCCGTGGTGAACCTGAAGACCAAGGACGAGGCCGCGCGGCGCCGCGCGCGGCGCAAGTACGTGCGGATCATCGTGAACGATTTCATCCTCAATCCGGGCGCGAGCACGGTCTCGATGCAGGCGGCCGAGTTGGCCCAGGCGCCCGACGCGGCCGAGGACGACTTCGAGCGTTTCGGCCTGATGGGCTCGTTCGTGGCCCGCTGGGCGCGTCGCCTGCCCGAGGCCCTGGCCCGCGGCGCCGGCGAACACGTGAACATCCCGCCGGGAAACCCGGAGTTGGTGAAAATTTTGGAGCCGTTTGAGAAGTGATTGACTGCAAATTGCGAATTGCAAATATTGAATAGCAAATATCGAGCCAAAGATTATCTTGCGGAGTGACTGCGAAGACGGTGAGGAGAAAGCTCCTATTGGCGGAGACCCAAGCGGTGAACGCGGACGAAGTGTCGGATCGGCTGCTGGAGTTCGCTGTGCGGATCGGGAAGCTGATCGATGCTTTGCCCGATACCCGGCTGGGCCGACACATTGCCGGGCAGTTGGTACGATGCGGAACTTCGCCGGCGCCAAACTACGAGGAGGCACGGGCCGCGGAAAGTCGTGCTGATTTCGTTCACAAACTGGGGATTTGTCTGAAGGAGTTGCGGGAATCCCGCTTTTGGATCCGCCTCACCATCAAAGCAGAGTTGTTGCCCCAGGCCCGAATGGTGGAACTGCTGGACGAATGTTCCCAATTATGCAACATCATCGGTCGCTCGATCGTCACCGCAAAAGGCAACAAGCCCAAGCGAACCACGTAATACTCAATCGTAAACATCCCGCCAACGGATTGCTCAATTCGTAATTGGACATTTGCAGTTTAATATTTGCAATTTGCGATTTAGTATCCTTGACTTCCCAGCGATGATCTTCGCCCGCTAAGCGAGCAGCAAGCCATGCACGTTCTCTTCGCCAACACCGGTGTTCAAATCGTCGCCGTCGGCCTTCGCGGCGGGAGCCGCTATACGGCCGCACAGATCGGCTACGGCTGGCAGCGGTGCCTCGCGGGCGCCGCCGGCGCCAAGTCGGGCGCGCCTAAGGCGTATCCCTACGTCCAATGGCAGATCATCCAGTCGGGCACGGCACGGTTGTTCCTGGCCGTCGATACGACCTGCGGCAATCCCGAGGAAGGCTACTTCTGCCAGTCCGACGCCCTGGTCAAAGACTTCACGCTGCACCTGGAAGGACTGCTGGACGCAAGCGGCCAGCCCCTCAAGGGCGTGCCGGCGATCGAGGTCTGCATCCGGCCGGCGGGGGCCACCGTGGGCGACGCCAAGCAGGTGTATATGGTCGTCGATTTCGGCAACAGCCGCACCGGGGCGCTCCTGCTGGAGATGAGCGGCGAGATTTCGCAGACGCCGCTGATGATGCCCTTCGAATTGGTGAACCGTTACCATCTCGACGCCTGGAACGAGGAGGGCGAGTACTCAAGTGCGCCCGACGCCCGCTGGTTCTCCTCGAAGACGCATTGGTGCAACACGCCCTATCTGCGTCCCGAGCCGCAGAGGCACGCCGAATACCGCGTGATCGACGAAGAGGCCCGCCCGGGGTGGTTTGGCCGCGGCAAGGCGAAGCCCAAGCAGCTCAAGGTGGAAGTGCTCGCCACGCCGACGCTCTTCGACGACCTGTCGATGGTCCGCATGGGGCGCGAGGCCGACGACGTGTCGCAGGCCATGCGGGCCGACGGCGACATCCGCACGGGCGTCAGTTCGCCCAAGCGGTATCTGTGGGCCGACGACGCGAGTTGGCTCGAAGGGGCCAACTGGTTCATGGCCGATCCGGCCGACCGCTGCCAGACCGGTGCCTACGCGGCCGTGCTCCACGGTCCCTATCTGAAATTTCTCCACGAGGACGACCGCGACTTCCTCCTGACCGACGCCCCGGCGCAGGCGGGCGATTTCGCCTCGGAACAGCCGGTCAAGCCGCGTCATGCCCCGCGCGCGCTGATGACCGCCGCGCTCTACGAGATGCTCTGCCAGGCCTACGCCTACGTCAACTCGCCGGCCTACCGCAACGCCACCGGCGACACCG
>CAZFKF010000224.1:0-7133 GCA_964518805.1 uncultured Planctomycetaceae bacterium
ACCGTGGACATCCTGTTGTCGCTTCCGTTTGCGGGAATCATCCTCGCCTGCGCCGTCGGGCTGATGGTCTGGCACGTGCGCTCGTGGCGAGCGCAGCAAGCCGCCGGCCTTGACGCCAAGGCGATGGAGTATCATCGCCGGCAGTTCGGCCGCCGCATGCAGACCAGCGCCACGCTGGCGGTCGTGGCCACCGCCTTGCCGATCGGGTTGTGGGTGATCAACCATTGGCCGAAGGTCGGCGCGTTCTACTGGGGCGGCGTCGTGCTGCTGGTCGTCTGGCTGGGGCTGTTGGCCGTGGCCGACATGTGGGCCACCCGACGCTACTTCGGAGACCTGCACCACGACTACCGCGTGGAGCAGGCCCGGCTCGAATCCGAACTCCGTCGACTCCAGGCCAAGGAGGGCAACGGCAAGCCACCGCAAGGGCTTCCGGGCATCGACCCCAACGTCAAAGGCAAGGGACAATCGTAGCGGCAGGCGCATGGATCTCTGGAACATCCTTTTCAGCATCGTTCTTCTGGCGCTGGCCCTTTCGCCGTTGGCGTTCATCGTCGACGCCTTCAATCTGGGCGTCAGTGCGGCCCTCGCCATGCTCTGCCTGTTCCTGCCCATCTTCCTCTCCGAACCTTTTGCGATCTGCCTGGCGGCAGGACCAGTGGCGATCTACCTCATGCTGTTCGGGGCAGTCAATCTAGCGAAGCGGCCCTTCGTGGTATCCGGCTCGCGTGATTTCGCGGTGCTGGCGCTGGCCGCCGCTGGGCTGGTCGTGGTCGGCCCGATGGAGCTCTTCTTCCCCATGGTGGCGTCGTTGCGGTTCGGCGCCAACGTGTGGATCATGCTGTTGGCGTTGTACGTGTTGCTGGTGATCTGCCTGATCCTCTTCTTCCGCCCGAGGCTGGTGATTTACAACATCGCCATGGAGGAACTCCGGCCGATTCTGGCCGACCTGACGCCGCGGTTGGATCCCGACGCGCGCTGGGCCGGCGATAGTCTCTCGTTGCCGGGCTTGGGCGTGCAACTCCATCTCGATTGCGTGGCGAAAATGCGCAATGTGTCGCTAGTCTCCAGCGGACCGGCCCAGAACCACCAGGGTTGGCGGAAGCTCGAACTGGCCCTTCAGGCAGCATTGGCCGAGGTCGAAGTGCCCCGCAACGTCCGCGCCGTCGGACTCGTAAGCGCCGCGGCGATCATCCTCCTGTTCCTGGTCGTCGCCGTCTCCGGCGACCCGCAGAGCGTGGCCCAGGCAATCCTCGACATGTTCTGGGCGTGAGTGCATGGATACGGAGCGAATGCAATGGAAATGGCTCCAGAATCCACTGCAAGACCCTATCTTGTCTTGCTGGAACGCGCAATCGTGGAATTGCGAATGCGCATTCGCTATGGGGAGTCGGTTTCGTTAAAGGAAATGCATGACTTCCTTGATGCTCTGCACAACGTCCCAAGAATGCTGATGGACTACGGCGGATGGCACGTCGAGAAGAACATTGATTCAGATCTTGCCGAGTACGACCGGCGCTGGCTCTCCCAGCCCGACTCTGACCTACGTGGGTCGCTCATCGAGGCACTCAACCGCGCGCGGCGAGAGCAGTTTGGCCCCTAGCCGACTAAGGTACGACTTGCGATCCCGCGCACCCTCCGTTCGTTCTTCTCGCGAATTGAACCGCGACTTGCGTATCGCACTCGACCGGCATAGACTCGTGGAATGAGCTGCGGGCAGACCCAAGGTCTGGAGGAGAGGCTGTAGCGTGGGACAATCGCAGCGCTGGCGCACCGCAATCCATAGATTGCCCCCCTCTTGGACCGACGGGGTGTCCCTGGGTGCCCGCCCCACGGAAGGCATTCATTGAGTCACCCTGCCACATTGACGTTACTTGCCAGCCCATGCGGAGGGATAAAGACGTGTCGACGCGCATCGCTCATCGGAACCGGACAATTGCGGGTATCGCCGTCTTCTGGATTGCATTCCTATGTTTTGCATCGCAGGGCATATCAGCCGAGCCCCGCTCGCCCCTGGAGCAGGGCTTCCTCGCCCCGCCCGACTCGGCCCGGCCGTGGGTGTACTGGTTCTGGCTCAACGGCAACATCACGCGGGAAGGGATTACGGCGGACCTCGAAGCGATGAAGCGGGTGGGCGTCGGCGGCGTGCTGATCATGGAGGTCGATCAGGGGGCGCCGCTGGGAAAAGTCCCTTTCATGGGCCCCAAGTGGCGGGAACTGTTCCGGCACGTCGTGGCCGAGGCCGGACGTCTGGGGCTGGAAGTCAACATGAACAACGATGCCGGCTGGAACGGCAGCGGAGGGCCGTGGATCAAGCCCGAAGAGTCGATGCAGAAGGTGGTGTGGAGCGAGATCGCCGTGGATGGGCCGAAGCACGTCGAAGCGGCCCTGCCGAAGCCGGAGACGGTCGCCGGATTCTACCGCGACATTGCGGTCCTGGCTGTCCCCACGCCCGGCGATTTCCGCATCGAGAACATCCAGGCAAAGGCCGCCTACCAGGTCGGCTATGCCGGGCCGATCGCCACGAAGGAGTTGCCGGCCACTATGGTCATCGACCGCAGCCGGGTCGTCGATCTCACCGGCAGCATGGACCAGAGCGGCCGCTTGGTGTGGGATGCCCCGCCGGGTAAGTGGACGGTGCTGCGTTTCGGGCACACGAGCACCGGCGCCGAGAACGCCCCGTCGCCGGCCAGCGGGCGGGGGCTCGAATGCGACAAATTGAGCAAGGAGGGCATCGAGGCCAACTTCAACGGCATGATGGCCAAGCTGATCGCCGACGTCGGTCCCGCGGCCGGCAAGGCCCTGGCCGCCACGCACGTCGATAGTTGGGAAAACGGCTCGCAAAACTGGACCGCGCGCATGCGGGCCGAGTTCCAGGCCCGCCGCGGCTACGATCTTCTCCCCTACCTGCCGGTGATGACCGGCCGGGTCGTGGGCAGCCTGGAGGTCTCCGAGCGATTCCTGTGGGATTTGCGGCGCACGATCTCGGAACTCGTGGTTGAGAACTACGCCCGCCACCTCCGCGACCTGGCCCACAAGCACGGGCTCCGCTTCACCATCGAGGCCTACGGCAGCCCCTGCGACAATCTGCCGTACGCCGGCCAATGCGACGAGCCGATGGGCGAGTTCTGGGTGGGCGGTGGCGCCCTGAACACGTGCAAAGGCATGGCTTCGGCCGCGCATCTCTACGGCAAGACCATCGTCGGGGCCGAATCGTTCACCGCGGCCGACCAGGAACGCTGGCGCGACCACCCGGCCACGATCAAGGCCCTCGGCGACCAGGCCTTCTGCGAAGGCATCAACCGCTTCGTGTTTCATCGTTATGCCTTGCAGCCCTGGGCCCCTTTTCAGCCGCGTCCGGGCATGACCATGGGCCCGTGGGGCACTCATTACGAGCGGACCCAGACCTGGTGGGACCTGACGCCGGACTGGCACCGGTACCTCGCCCGCTGTCAATTCCTGCTGCGCCAAGGGCGCTTCGTGGCCGACCTGTGCTACTTGGAGCCGGAAGAGCCGCCGCAAGGGTTCCACGAGCACCCGCGTCAGGGCTACGATTGGGACCAGTGCTGCTCGGAAGTCGTGCTCTCGCGAATGACCGTCGAGGAGGGACGACTTCTGCTGCCCGACGGGATGAGTTATCGGCTGCTCGTGCTGCCGGACTCGCCGACGATGACGCCGGCGCTGTTGAAGAAGGTCCTCGAATTGGCGCAGGCAGGGGCCACGGTCGTCGGCCCTCGTCCGGCACGATCGCCCAGCCTGAGCGGTTATCCTGAATGCGATGCGGAAGTGCAGCGGTTGGCCGACGCGATCTGGGGGCCGTGCAACGGCCAGACGGTTCGCGAGCACCGCGTGGGGCGCGGCCGCGTGGTCTGGGGATTGCCGCCCGAAAAGGTGCTGCGTCAGCAAGGCGTGCCGCCCGACTTCTCCAGCCGCGCTCGGCTGCGGTTCATTCACCGTCAGGCCGACGGCGTGGATCTCTATTTCGTCTCCAACCCGGCCCCGCACCGTGTGACGGCTGCCGCCACGTTCCGTGTCACCGGAAGAGTTCCCGAGTTCTGGTGCCCCGAGAGCGGGCGCATCGAGCCTGCCGCAATGTTCCACCAGCAGGACGGCTCGACGAGCGTCCTGTTGACGCTGGGGCCGAGCGGTTCGGTGTTCGTCGTGTTCCGGCACGGGGCCCCGCCCGAGGACGCCGTCGTTGCCCTGGATCGCGACGGTGCGCCGCTCCACAGCGTCGTCCAGTCGGCTCCGAAGTTGGTCGTCGAGAAGGCCGTGTACGGTGTGCCCGGCGATCCGAACCGCAGCCGCGACGTGCTCGCGAAGGTGCAGCGCAAGGTCGACGCGGGCGAAACCAGTTTCCCCGTGACCGATATGGCCGCAGGCGACGATCCCGCCGAGGGGACCGTGAAGACGCTCGCCATCGAATACGCCATGGACAAGAAGCGCTTCGCGGTCAAAGGCCGCGACGGCGACACCGTGACCCTCAGCCCCGACGCGGTCAGCATCACCGTCGAGAAGGCCACCTACGGCGTGCTCGGCGATCCGAAGCGGACCCGGGACGTGCGGGCCCGAGTGCAGCACCTGGCCGACAACGGCGAGAGCAGCTTCCAGGTGGCCCGCATGGCAGCCGGCGACGACCCGGCCTTCGGCGTCGTCAAGACGCTGGTCCTGGAATACCGCGTCGACGGCCGCCGCATCACGGCAACCGGCACCGATCCCGAGACGATTCTGCTGACCTCCATCGACGAATCCCAGCGGATCGCGGGCGTCTGCCGCGGAACTCACGGCGAATGGTGCGTCGAGGCGTGGCAACCGGGCCGGTATGATCTGCTTTTTTCATCAGGGAAGAAGCGAAGCCTGACCGTAGCCAAGCTCCCCGCGCCGCTTGCGATCGCAGGGCCGTGGGAGGTGGTCTTCCCGAAGGACGGCGCCGCGCCCGAGAAACTGACGTTCCAGCGGCTGATCTCCTGGTCGCAGCATCCCAGCGAGGCCGTGAAGTTCTACAGCGGCACGGCCACCTATCGCACCAGGTTCGTTGTGCCGGCCGACCTGCCCGCCTCGAATCGGAGGATCTACCTCGATCTGGGCAACGTGCAGGTCATCGCCCAGGTGAAACTCAACGGGAAGGACGTTGGCCGTCTCTGGAAACCGCCGTTTGCCGCCGATGCCACCGGCCTGGTTACACCGGGCGAAAATCAATTGGAGGTGCAGGTCACGAACCTCTGGCCCAACCGGATGATTGGCGACGAATACCTGCCCGAGGACAGCCAACGCAATGCCGACGGCACGCTCAAGTCCTGGCCCGCCTGGCTCGAACAAGGCAAGCCCAGCCCCACCGGCCGGCAAACCTTCACCACCTGGCGGCTCTGGAAGAAGACCGACGCCTTGCTCGACAGCGGCCTCCTGGGACCAGTCCGTCTGGTGGTCGCGCAACTCGCCGAGGCATCGCCGTAACCCAGCCATTCCGGCACGCGTCCGCCTCGTTGCCCCAGACTCAGCGCACGTCGTTGCCAACGGCTGTGTGCCAGCGATGCAGCGCGGCGGCGCTCGAAATCCTCGCGGAGGCTCGCGTTGACAGCGTCTTACGCCGGCAGAAATCGTCCCTGCCCACGAGGCTATGCGTGGGAGAAATCGATTGACACAGCGCAAGCCGCACGACGGTCTCAGTTCACCTCGAATTGGTATGCTCTGACTTTTGATGCGGCCCCAGGCTGGGGACTGGTCGCGGTGATTGTGACGTTCACGATGCCGTAGTCTGTGGGCCGAACAATGAACACGGTGCTGGTCTGTGGCGGATCAAGGTCAGGCTCGCCCTTGTGTACGCGGAAACAGGTGTATTGCGCTGCAATTTTCGCCGGGCCTTGAACCGTGGCTTCGGTCGTCCAACCGTCGATCGTTCCTGGGCCATGGAACTCGAAACCCACCCAGGTTTCGCGATCCACGCTGAACGGTGCAGTGTCCTCGGGAAAGAACAACCTCCGCTCCTGGACCGCCTCTCCCCTCCAAGTCCAGAAAAGGACCAGCCAGGGAGCAATCAGAGCGAACGCCACAAGCAAACGCTTCATCTCAGTCTGATGTTCAAGAGCAACTGGCAGGATCTTCGCCGGCTGATACTCCGAATGGTCTCTTTTCACGATTCTGCAGAAAGGGACCGCAGACGGCAGTTCCGCTCAATCCTGATGGCCCAGCCAACGGAAGGCGTGGTCGTCGCCGCCCGTTCTGTTTTCGTTGAGTTTAACACCGCCAGTCCAGTCAGTCAGCTACATCTCCAGGGCCGGTATCACCAAGCGGCGACTTGTCTCTGCTGCCATACTCGCGTTGGCCGACCCCGCGTAGTCCCGTCAAGCGATCAACGGCAAGGCCAAGGGCAAGTCCAATGGCTGTTCCGACTGTGATCGCATGTACGGTTTCCCACATCTGGGATTCCTCCGTGCCTCCTTTCACCGTCGCATCGCATATCTCCCCGACGTAGACTCCCGCGATCATGCACGGGATGGTCCAGCCGACCCGGAGAAACACGGTGATGAAGGCAACCACGCCCAAGCCAACCGAGAGTAAGGATACTCCACAGGGATAGGTCTGGAAGGCTGAAAACCCCGAAAACGCCACGAGCAGGAGTGTGAACACTATTCGGCTCGGAGATCGCGTGGGAACCACCTTGGTTATCGTCTTGCTGCGCATAACCGGGCCTGCGAGGCCAACGGTCGGCATGGCGGTCGCCGCCGTTCCATCGTCGTTCAGTCTGATGCCGCCAATCAGTCTACCTTTTCCCCGGGCTCGGAGCCACCAAGCGGCGACTCGGCTCGGCCGCCATGCCGGGTTGGCAACGAGACGTTCTTACCAGTTCCCTACCTCTACAAAAAGCAGCCTGGATTTCCGATTGACCCAAAGGCTCCAGTAGTCGTAGGGTGGGCGTTGCCCACCCTACGGTGACTGCTGAGTCTATATGGGTTGCCTACGAGAAGGCAATAGGCAGCAACCATCCGGCGGCTGGCAACACTTCCGGCAACAGCGAGCCCCAACCACATCAGGATGATACCCCAAGAAACGACATAAGCCCTTCTCAACAAAGGGCTTACAGAGCGCACCCTACAGGACTCGAACCTGTAACCTTCGGTTCCGTAGACCGATGCTCT
>CAZFKF010000225.1:0-7118 GCA_964518805.1 uncultured Planctomycetaceae bacterium
CCCGCAAGCCGAGCAGTTCGACGGCGACGCGGCCGCCAATGCCATGCTTCAGCCGCGGACGCTGCGCGGGCCGTGGCGTCTGACGTAACGCATATGGCGATTCGGGTAGCCGATTTCCTCACGACGTCGAATCAGTCGCCGGGGCGGCGTTGCACATCGTAGGCATAGAGCCGGTCGGCATGGCGGATGTAGAGCCGCCCGCCGCAGACCACTGGATGGGCCCAGGAGGGCCCTTCGCCGCCTTCGGGAATCTTGAACTGGCTGATGAGGTCGTAGCGCGCAGGCGTGGGCCGGAGCAGGCCCACCTTGCGTTGTTCGCTCAGGGCGTAGAGCAGTCCGCCGGCGCAGGTGAGCGAGCCCTCGCCGATGCCACGATCGGCATAGGCCACGCGCCCCGTGTTCCAGTCGAGGCACACCCATTTGCCGTGGTCGCTCATGTGGCCTGCGCCGAACACGTGCCCGTCCCGGAGGATGACTCCGCCGTGACGGTTGTCGAGATTCTTGGTGCGCCAGACCGGTTGGACCGTGGCTTGGTCGCCTCCAACGGCGAGCTTCAAGAGCACGGAGCCCAGCCCGTATCCGCCGCTGATGAAGATGCGGCCGTCGTGATAGGTGGGCGTCACGCAATTGGCCACGTATCGCGGCGTGAAGTGCTCGAAGTGGAATAGCATCTGGCCGTCGCCGGCATGGACGCCGATGAGCGATCGGGACGCCATGGTCAGAAGCATGCGCAGTCCGTTGTATTCCACGAGGATCGGCGAAGCATAGCCCGCCGGCTCGTTGACGCCGGGCGATTTCCAGACGGTGCGCCCGGTCGCCTTATCCAGCGCGGCCATGGCCACGGGCCCGCCGGGCGAGCAGATCACGCGGTCGCCATCGATGAGGAGCGATTCGGCGCGTCCGAAGCCGTCCCGCTTGCCCTGGAATTGCGCGACGAGGTTCACTTCCCAGATCTTCCGGCCGGTCCCGGCCTCGAGGCAGACGACTTCCTCGTGGGCGTTTTCGTGGTAGATCCGGTCGCCATCGATGGTCGGCGTGCCTCTGGCCCCGGGCGGGCCGGCATCGGGCCAGGCCGCCCCGTTCTTGGTTTGCCACAGGATCCGGCCGTCCAAGTCCAAGGCAAAGATCACCAAGTTGCTGCCCACGTCACCGGCCGTATAGATCCTGCCGTGGGCAACCGTCACGCCGGCAAATCCTTGGCCGATCCCTTTGGCGGTCCAGAGCAACTTGGGCCCCTGGGGCGGCCACTTCTCCAGGAGCCCGGTTTCCGTGGAGATGTTGTCGCCTTTGGGCCCGTGGAATCGCGGCCAGGACGGAGGCTCGCCGGCCGGGACGGGTACGATTGCGGAACCCGACAATGCGATGACAAGGGCAAAGGCGGGGAATCGAGCACGCAAGACGGGGTGGAACTTCACCTTGGACCTCGGCGATTCTGATGAAACGATGGTTCGTGTGCGGCTGCTAACTGCGCGTCGGCTCGATCTGGATGGGGCGCCCGGGCTGCCAGTCGAACCGGAGGTCGCCCTTCTCGATTCTGCCCGGCTGGCGCAGGCCCGAGCCCTTCTGGCCGGTCGCCGAATCGCCCAGGTCGGCGCGCATTCGGTCGGCCAGGGCCTCGATCTTCGCGACCACGTCGGGGTGCTGCGCGATGACGTCGGTCGTCTCGCCGGGGTCGTTCTCCAGATCGAACAGGGCCCGGCCGATGCAGGCCTGCTCGTACTTCGCCGGCTTTCCGCCTTTCCCGCCCGGACGGCCGCCCAGCGTGGGGTAAGCATGGGGAAAGTGCAGCTTCCACCGGCCCATGCGAACCGCCTGCAATGCGTTGCCCCAATAGAAATAGTAGGCTTCGTGCGGGCTCTTGGCGTCCGCCGCTCCGGCGATCAGCGGCCAGATATTCTTGCCGTCGATCTTGTGCTGAGGCAAGCTGGCGTCGACGAGGTGCGCCAGCGTGGGCAGGATGTCGATGGTCATGGCCGGCGTGCGGCATACGGAGCCAGCGGGGATCTTGCCCGGCCACCACATCAGCGTCGGCACGCGGCAGCCGCCGTCGAACATCGTCGTTTTGCCCTCGCGGAGCGGATAGGCCGAGCCGGCGTGATCGCCGTAGCTGAGCCACGGCCCGTTGTCCGTCGCGAAGATCACCAGCGTGTTGCGATCCAATCCGTGCTTGCGAAGCGTGTCGACAATCTGGCCGACCGACCAGTCGACCTCCATGACGACGTCGCCGAAGAGGCCTCGCTCGCTCTTTCCGCGGAACTTGTCTGACACGTGCAGCGGAACGTGGACCATGCTGTGCGGCAGGTAGATGAAGAACGGCCGGTCTATGTTCTTCTCGATGAAACGCACGGCGTGCTCGGTGTATTGCGTGGTGAGTTGGTTCTGGTCTTCGTCGGTCACTCGCGGGTTGACGATGCGGGTACCATCGAACAGCGGCAGATCGGGGAAGTGCTTGCCCGCCTCGGGGTGATCGCTCCACATGTCGTTCGAGTAGGGCAGGCCGAAGTACTCGTCGAAACCGTGGTTGGTGGGCAAGAATTTGGGATGATGCCCCAGGTGCCACTTGCCGTAACAGGCCGTGGCGTATCCCCGCTGCTTGACGACTTCGGCCAGGGTCATCTCGCCGGCGCTGATGCCGTGATCCGCACGATGCGCCAGCGCCCCCTGGATGCCCACGCGAACGTTGTAGCAGCCGGTCATCAGCCCGGCTCGCGATGCCGAGCACACGGCCTGCACGACGTAGAAGTCGCTGAAACGGCGCCCTTCGCGGGCCAAGCGGTCGAGATTGGGCGTGGCGTAGCCCTTGGCGCCGAAGGGGCCGATGTCGGCGTAGCCCATGTCGTCGATGTAGACGAGCACGACGTTCGGCAGCCGATCGGCCTTCGCGCCTTGTCCGGCCCCTTCGCCGGCCGGCGAAGGTTGCCCCACGCCGGCGGAAACAAAGAGCATGACGGCGGCGAACGAGACACTGCCGAGACGTCGCCGGCCGAAACCTCGCGAGGCGATGTGAAAGACCATCGTATTGCACCTGCTTTCGGAATGATGAGACTCGCCGTCGGCGCGACCCTCGCACTGCGACGCCGAAAAACAGCCCAACGGGCCTCAGCAGCGAAGCGGACCGCCGGGCGCGAAGTGAGTATCGCATCTGCCGTTTATGCGGTCAACACTCGTGTTCGCGGGAACGGCGCGCGGGGAAGAGTACCGAGCACTGACTCCTTGGTGCTTACGGCAGTCCGTACGTTCTGCTTGCCGGGCTGCTCCATTCAGTCCGAGCGTTGCCGGCGATGGGAGAAATGGCCTGAAATTCTGTCTTGAAAAATGGCCACCTGTTCCCTATCGTGGAGTCCATGACGATCACGCTCAGCAAAACGCCGGTCAACGAGCAGAAGGTGATGCTGCTTCGTACCACCCTCGGCGAGATTCTCGCCGAGGTCCTGCGGCGAGGGTTTCATGGAACCGCCGCCGTCGAGTTGTGCGTCCAAGACGGGACCATCCAGCACATCCGCCGCAAGGTGGAGAGAATCGAGAAATAGGACAGGAGGGATCGGAGGTTGGAGGTCAGGGATCGGAGGTCGGAGATTGGAGGCCGGAGATCAGGAATTCGCGGCGCAAGTCGGGTTCTGTCTTCTAGCTCCCAAATTCTAACCCCTCGATTCTGACTCCTGTCTCCCGACTCCTCGCCGGGTATCCGACGGGCCTGCCCGCGCGCAGGTGTTGTGAAGAGCCCATCGAGAACCACTGCGGTTCTTGGTGGGCTCTTTTTTTGTTCGTGCCGAGAGGACTGGAACATGCAGGAAACGCTTCAAGAGTACGTGGATTCGCGCGGCGTGGCGGTGCAGGTCGATCGCCGGCAGGGGGTGATCCGCGGAGTGAAGATCCTCGGCCTTCAATCGCGCAACGGCCGCAGCTATCTGCCTGAGGCGCTGGCCGAGGCCGTGCCGCTGTACGAGCGAGCGAAAGTCAACGTGAATCACCCGAAGGGCAGTCCTGCCGCCCCGCGCGACTACCAGGATCGCATCGGCGTCATTCGCGACGCCGTCCTGCGACCGGGCGAGGGGTTGTTCGCCGATCTGCATTTCAATCCCAAGCACGCCCTGGCCGAGCAGTTGATCTGGGACGCGGAACACTCGCCGGAGAACGTGGGGTTTTCGCACAACGTGGAGGCCCGGACGAGCCGCAGTGGCGAACGGGTGATCGTCGAGGCGATCCTCCGCGTCCAGAGCGTTGACCTGGTGGCGGACCCCGCCACGACCCGCGGCCTGTTTGAAGCTGCCGGCAACGCCGCAGTGCCGGCCGAGCCCGCGGCCGGTCCTCCGCCCCCCAGCGAACTGACCGTCGAGGCATTGAGACAGCGTCGTCCCGACTTGATCGAGGCCGTCGTCCAGGAGGCGACGGCCGAAACGGCGAGGCTCCGCGCGGAACTGGATCGGCTCGAGGCGGCCGAAGCCGTCCGGCAGAAGCAACGGCGCGTGCGGCAATTGCTCAAGGAGCACCACTTGCCCGACCCGGAGCGGGCCGAAGGCTGGTCCCGGCTGTTGGTGAGCGAATCGTTCCTCCAGGTGCTGATGCAGTCGGCGAGCGAGGACGTCATGCGTCAGCTCGTGGAGGAGCGGGCAGCCCTGGCCCGCGGCGTGGCGCTCGCGAGCCCGGCCGATCCTGCCCGGCCGCTGTCACAAGATCCATTGGCCCTGGGCGGCGCGTCGCCGCCGGACGCCAAGAGTTTCGTGGAAGCGATAACGTGAAAAGCGGATCGGGGCGGGAGCGCGCGGAGGAACGCGGGACGGAGTGCAACGATGTGCGGCGGGAAATTGCAGTGCCTGGCATCGCCCCGCCCTGCTCGGAGCCTCATTCCCAGCCCTCAACACAAAAGAGCAACGACCTCGATCCCCAGCCCCCACCCCTAGCACCAATTTTCTTCAGGAGACCCCGCGATGAGCGACAAGATGCGTTGGAGATACGGCGACACGAATCCGGTGGTCGCCGCCGTCGATGCAGCCACCGTGATCGAGATCGGCGACCTACTCTATCAGGACACCGACGACGCCAAGCCCGCGTCGTCGCAGGCCGATCACGGCTCGGAGACCGCCAACCAGGAACTGCTTGCCGACAAGTTCCTCGGCGTGGCCATGCAGCGGAGCCGCAACGGCGACACCGCGCCGGTCCGCGTGGCGACCACGGGCGTGTTTGAGTTCGACTGTCCGAGCGGCACGTTCGAGTTGGGCGACCTCGTGGGGGCCGATGCGAACGCGGCGGGCAATGCCCTATTGAACCAGCAGGTGGCCAAGGTCACGGCGAGCAGGTGCGCCGTTGGACGCGTGGCCAAGCGCGTTGCACCCGCGGCGACCAGCGTGCTGATTGACATTCGCTCGACGGTGATGACCGGTGGAGTCGAAGGCTCCAGCCCGAGCGGAGCATGAACGCGGAGGGAATGGGGATTGGGGGCTGGGGATTAGAGAAGTCCGTAGCGAGGCGAATTCGCAATCTCCAAATCCGATACTCCACACCCTAGTCCCCAATCCCTAATCCCCAATCCCTAATCCCCAATCCCTAATCCCCAGCCCCACTTCCTACAAGGAGCAACCTCCGTGGCAACGATTCGATATCGAGAACTGCGGCGACGTTACCAGTTGGACGGCCCCCAGAAGACCGTCCAGCACCTTCGCGAGGCCCTGTCGCAAGGCGACTTGAAACCCGAGGACTTCAGCCTTCGCGACCTTGCCGAAGGACTGGTGCCCGACGGACACCAATGGGTGCGGACCATGGATCCCCGCAACTCCGGCGGCGTGAGCCTGATCGAGGCTGGCGAAGCGGTCGACGTGACCGCATTCCTGAACGTGACCGGCCAGGTGATCTACTCGAAGATCCTCGAGGCCTACACGCAGGAGGCGTTCGTCGTCTCGAAGCTCGTCGATACGGTCCCCACACGCCTGGACGGCGAGAAGATCCCCGGCGTCGGGCCGCTCAAGGACGAGGCCACCGAGGTCCGTCCCGGCATGCCGTACCCGCACATCGGTTTCGGCGAAGACTACATCGAGACCCCTTCGACCGCCAAGCACGGCCTGATCGTGGCCGTCACGCGCGAGGCGATCTTCTTCGACCGCACGAACCTGGTCTTGAGCCGGGCGGCCGAGGTGGGCGAAGTGCTCGGCCTGAACAAGGAGAAGCGCCTCATCGACCTGGTGATCGGGGCGACCAACAACTACAAGTGGAAGGGCACGACGTACAACACCTATTATACGTCGGGCGGCGGCGGGCCGTGGGTCAACGAGTTGGTGGGCAATGAGCTGGCCGACTGGACCGATGTGGACGCGGCTGAGCAGCTCTTCGCCGAGATCATCGACCCCAATACCGACGAGCCCGTCCTCATCGAGCCCAATACGATCCTCGTCATGCCGGCCTATCGCCACGCGGCGGCCCGCGTGATCAACGCCGCCGAAATCCATTTCGCGCCCAGCGGCCAGCCGACGACCACCTATTCGCCGAACCCCCTGTCGCGCTACCGCGTGGCCGACAGCCGTCTGGTGTATCGCCGCATTCTTGCGTCGAACGTGGCGGCCGAAGCGGCCAAGAAGTGGTGGTTCCTCGGCGATTTCCGCCGGGCCTTCGCCTACATGGAGAACTGGCCCATCACGGTAACCCAGTCTCCGCTGGGGAGCGACGCCGACTTCAACCAGGACATTCTCGTCCGCTTCAAGGCCAGCGAGCGAGGCGCCGCCGCCGCGATCAACCCGCGCTACGTAGTGAAGTGCACGGGGTGAGGGAGAAGCGTGCGCGACGAGCCATGAGTCGCGGTCCAAGCGACGGAGGAAGTGTGACATGCCCGGCGACCTCGAACAGATTCAGGCGATCAAGAGCCAGACCCTGGCGCGGATTGCCGAGCTGACGGCGCAGCCAAAGCCGACGTATTACCTCGACGGCCAAAGCGTATCGTGGAGCGAGTACCTGTCCCGGCTCCAAGCGACGGTCGACTGGTGCGATCGCCAATTGGCGGGCCAGCAGCCGATCGAGGTCCTTTCACAAGGGATGACCTGATGTTCGACCCGGCCGACGATTTCCCCCGCGTAACCGACGGTCTGGTGCCGGTGACCGTGAGACGGCCGGACGGTTCGACGGTGACGCGG
>CAZFKF010000226.1:0-7076 GCA_964518805.1 uncultured Planctomycetaceae bacterium
CATTTCGATCGGTGACGTCGTCAAGTCGCAACTCGACCACCTTGCGCTGGAGAACCAGTTCATCAAGGACTACATGACGAGGTAACGCTCGGCCTCCCCACCCCGGGGTCTGATGCCTGAAGTACTTCTGAGGGAATAGGTTAAGTCCTTCAAGGACTCTTCCGACGCCGTATCCGCCTGCGGCGGCTGGCCCGCTCAACGTTTGGGGCTGCCGAGCCAGCGATCGGGCGTCGTCTGGGCGCTGACGGCGAAGCACGATCCCTTGCCGGCACGAAAGCTTGTGTACTGGCAGTCTTCGCGTCATGCCGTCTGGCCACCCGTTTCAGGGCGAAAACGCGAGAATCTGTTTGACACGGAAGGCAGGTCGCGATTATCCTCTCAGTGCGGGGGCCGTGCTGCGCAAATGTAGCACTTGCACCGAGTTTGGTGGTTTTTTTGGACAGAGAAGTGGTTCTTTGGGACAGAGAAGTGGTCCGGCAGACCGTTGGCGAGGGGACGTTTCATGGCCAGCTTGATTCATATTGTGCATCGGCTTGGTGGATTCGGCTCGAATCGGAAGAAACGATCGAAGCGAGGCCCGTTCGGATCGACCAAGAAGCGGCCCACGACTCGTTTGCAGCGGTTGGAAACGCTTGAAGAGCGATCGCTGCTGAGCGTCGTCGGGGCGGGTGAATTGGCCTCACAGTACCTCCCTCCACGGATCAACCTCTCGAATCCCGGCGACTATCTGACCGGGCCCGCGAGCGGTGCTCCGCTGGACATTGCCATGGACTACCTGTCGTCGCATGCCGACCAGATGGGGTTGACCGCGAACGACGTGCGGAATTCGGTCGTCACCGACCAATATTCCGATTCGCGTACGGGCATGACGCACATCTACCTGCAGCAGCAACTCAACGGAATCCCGATTGTCAACGCGAGGATTAACGTCAACGTTGCTGCCGACGGTCGGATCTTGAACGTGGGCGGGGGGTACGTTCCAGGACTGGATGCTTCGAAGGCAACACGGCAACCTGCATTGACGCCGGTGGAGACTCTGCAGCGGACGATCGGCGGCCTGGGATTGCAGTCTGCGACCGCGCCCGCTCTCGTGGCAACCGTCGCTCGTTCCGCCGACGAGATGCAGATCACCACGCTGGTGAACCAGGATCTATCGTTGGACCCGATTCCCGCCAAGCTGCAATACGTGGCCACCGGCGACGGCGTCGTCGAACTTGCTTGGGACTACGTCCTCCGCACTCCCGACGGCCAGCACTGGTACCACGTCGACGCGGACGGGGCGACAGGGAAATCGCTGTTCGCCAACGACTGGGTTGACCACGCCTCGTACAACGTGTTTGCACTGCCGACAGAGACTCCGGACGACGGGACTCGTTCACTGGCTGTGAACCCGAACGATCCGGTCGCCTCGCCCTATGGCTGGCACGATACGGACGGATTGCCGGGAGCTGAATACACCGACACCCGGGGAAACAACGTCTTCGCCCAGGAGGACTGGAACGATGACGACTCGGGCGGAACTCGTCCGAGTGGTGGAACGAGCCTCACCTTTGATTTCCCGCTGGATCTGACCCAGGCTCCGGACGCGTACGTGGACGCTGCGGTAACGAACTTGTTCTATTGGAACAACATCACCCACGACATCCACTACCAATACGGTTTCGACGAAGCTGCCGGGAACTTCCAGCGGACGAACTACAGCGGATTGGGGCTGGGGAATGACGCGGTGCAGGCCGACGCCCAGGACGGCAAGGGCGCCGACATCTACCACCTCGACAACGCCAATTTCGCCACGCCTCCCGAGGGTCAGACGCCGCGGATGCAGATGTACGATTTCGATTTGACCACGCCCTATCGGGACGGGGATCTCGAATCGATGATCATGGTCCACGAGTACGGCCACGGCGTGTCGAACCGACTGGTGGGCGGGCCGTTCAATGTCGACGCCCTCTGGGCACAGCAGAGCGGCGGGATGGGCGAAGGCTGGAGCGACTGGTGGGGGTTGATGTTCACGCAGAAGCCCTCCGACGCCAAGATGGACAGCTATCCGGTTGGCACGTACGTGCTGGGCGAGTCGTCCACGGGCGGCGGGATCCGCCGTTACCCCTACTCGTTTGACATGCGCGTCGATCCGCTCACCTACGGCGTCTACAACGTCAGCCAGGAGGTCCACGACGCCGGTGAAATCTGGTGCTCGGCATTGTGGGACATGACGTGGCTGTTGATCGACAAGTACGGCTACAGTTCCAACCTGGCCAGCGGTTACACCGGGGCAGGCAGCGCGGGCAACATCCTGGCCCTGCAATTGGTCATGGATTCGCTGAAGTTGGCGCCGGTTTACCCGACATTCCTGGATGGGCGCGATGCCATCCTGGCCGCCGACCAAGTCCTCACCGGCGGCGCCAACGAACTGGAGATCTGGACGGCGTTTGCCCGTCGCGGTATGGGATTGAGCGCATACGACGGTGGTTACGCCGACGCAATGACGGTCTTCGAGGCCTTCGACATGCCGGTCATCAATCAAGCGCCGGTGCTCAACGTGCAGAGCCCGCTGTCGCTGCGCCCGGTGCAGCAAGGCGATTCGATGAACTTCGGCACCCGCATCACGACCATGCTCGCCAGCGGCGGCGGAGATCCGATCACCGACCAGGCCGGCTCCAAGGAAGGCATCGCCATTATCGGAGCGAACACGGCGAACGGCACCTGGCAGTACACGATCAACAACGGAGTGTCCTGGAAGACGATGGGAAAAGTGTCGAACACCTCGGCGCAGCTTCTGGCATCCGACACCGCGACCCGGCTCCGCTTCGTGCCCAATTCGTCGTTCACCGGAATCGTGGCGCCAGCGATTACTTTCCGCGCGTGGGACCAGTCGTCGGGGATCAACGGCGGATTGGGCAACGCCATCAAGAACGGCGCCCGAACGGCCTTCAGCACAGGCATTGCCACGGCGTCGATTACGGTTCGCGAGGGCGTCGAAACGCCGCTGGCCAACCGCGCGCCGGTGCTCGACGCCACTCTGAACCTCAGTCTGCCGCTCATTGCCAGCAATGACGACAGCGAGAACGTCGGCGCGACGGTCCAAGAGGTCTTGGAGAGCGGCGGCCAGATGGCGGCCGCGGACGCGGACGACGATTCGCTGGGAATTGCCGTGACCGGCGCCGACAATACCCACGGCGCTTGGCAGTATTCGGCCGACGACGGCGCGACTTGGGACGGGTTCGCGGCAGCGCCGAGCGTCTCCGCGGCGGTGCTCCTGGATCTCAACACGCGAATCCGATTCGTTCCCGATGCCGACTTCTCCGGCGTGTTGGCTGAAGGGCTCAGTTTCCGCGCGTGGGACCATACCCAAGGATCGGTGGAGGAGACGGTCGACACGACGGTTGCCGGCGGCACCACGGCGTTCAGTGCCTCGATCGCAACGGCGTCGATCGCCGTGAACCACGCGCCGGTTCTCAATCTGACAAGCGAGGACCGACTTCAACTGGCCGCCATCCTCGAGGACGACGTCGCCAGCGAAGGCACGTCGATCACCGACATCCTCGACAGTTGGCCTGCCGACCGGGCGACTGGCCCGATTACCGATTCAGATCCCGGCTCCCAGCAAGGCGTTGCCATCGTTGCCGTCGATGATGGCGGCGGCGACTGGGGCGCGTGGCAATACAGGATTCCGGGAGCGGATTGGAAACCGATCGATTCGCCGTCGGACTCCGAAGCGCTGCTCTTGGCGGCCGACGGGAGCACGCGCGTGCGCTTCGTCCCCGCCGCAGGCTTCAACACTCCGGACGAGGAGTCGAGGCCAACGATCGCCTTCCGGGCGTGGGATCGATCGTCGGGACTCAACGGGGGCGTGGGCGACACGACGGATTGCGGCGGTCGGAGCGCGTTCAGCACCACGGACGGCGCGATGGCCGTCGAAGTCGTCCCGGTCAACGATCCGCCGACGCTCGCGTTGGGAGCGGATGTCGAAGTGCTCGAGAACTCGGGCGCCAGGCTCATCGCGCACTGGGCCAGCGCTTCTGCGGCGCCCGCCGGCCAGGGCGAGACCGGTCAGACCGTCGGGATCTTCATCGTGTCGAACGACAATACCGACTTGTTCGCGGTCGAACCCGAGATTGACCCGATAACCGGCGACCTGACCTTCCAGCCCGCTCCCTACGCCGCGGGCACCGCCATCCTGACGGTCCAGGCCCGCGACGACGGCGGAATTCTGAACGGCGGTTGGGATACGTCTGACCCAGCGACGTTCACAATCACGGTCCTGCCGGTGAATGATCGGCCGTCGTTCACGGCCGGGCCGGATCAGGCGGTGAATGAGAACGTCCCGCAGCAGGTCGTCTCGCCTTGGGCGACGGACATCTCCTGCGGGCAGGGCGAATCGGGCCAGGCCCTGCGGTTCGTCATCGACCACAATTCGAATCCCGGGCTGTTTGCCGTGATGATTGACCCGGATAGCCACGCGGAGGTTCCGGCCGTGGCGATCAGCCCGGATGGCACGCTGACCTATACTCTGGCAAACAGCGTAGCAGGTTCGGCGACGATCACGGTGAGCCTCCACGACGACGGCGGAACCGCCAACGGCGGCAGCGACACGAGCATCCCTCGCGCCTTCACGATTGTCGTGAACCCGGTCAACGCCGGCCCCGTGGCAACGGCTCAGAGCCTTTCGACGAACGTGAACGCCGCGATCGACTTCCAACTGCTCGGCGACGACGGCGATCCCGACGTCTCGCAGACGCTGACCTACGCGCTCGGCGCTCTGCCCAAGCACGGCCGCATCACCTCGTTCGATCCGGCGACGGGCAAGGGCACGTACGTGCCCGCCAAGGGATTCCAGGGACTGGACCAGTTCACCTTCACGGTGACGGACGACAACATCGCCGGCAATGAGGCGAACCTCACCAGCGATCCAGCCACGGTCAAGGTGTCGGTCAGCCCGCTGGTCCGCGTGCCGGCCGGCAAGGGCGCGAACAACCTGGTTCTCCGCCTCGTCAAGGGCAACAGGGCCGACGGAAGCCAGGATCGGCTCCGATTGACGCTGTCCAACGGGAACATCACGCGGACGCTGTTCAATCAGTTTGTCGCGAACCTGCAGAAGCTTACGATTGTGGGCGCTGGCAGCAGGGCCAATCAGTTGATTGTCGATATTGCCGGCGGCAAGTTCAGTCTTCCCGAGGGCGTGGTGTTTGACGGCGGGTCCGCAGGGGGCGATGATCGCGTCACGCTGCGCGGGACCTCGGGAAACGACACCTTCGTCGTCGACGGCAATCAGGCCACCGTCGACGGATTGCAGGTCTTCCTGCAACGCGTCGGCCAGTTGCGTCTGGAGGGCAAAGCTGGAGCGGACTCTTACTCCCTCGCCGCGATGCCAACGCCGGTGACCGTGGCGGACACGGCCGGGAACGACTCCTATGCTATTGCAGCCTTAGGTTTCCCGCTGAGGATCAACGATTCGGCCGGAGCCGATCGCCTCGACTTCTCTCAAGCCGGAGCCGGCGCCCATGTCGATCTCAGGCTGAACAAGGGGCAAACGCAGCAGGTCTTTGCCGCCCAGGCCACGCTGTCGCTCAACGGCGCGATCGAGAACGTGATCGGCAGCGGCTTCGACGACGTGATCTGGGGCAACGCCGCCGCCAACCGCATCTGGGGCGGCGCAGGGCGCGACACCCTGTACGGCAGCGGCAACGATTTCCTGTACGGAGAGGCCGGCAACGATTCGCTTTACGGAGGCGCGGGAGCCGATGTACTCCTCGGCGGTGAGGGCGATGACGCGCTTCGCGCCGGGACAACCGCGGCCAGCAGATCGGTCCTCATCGGAGGTCTGGGAAAAGACTCGCTCCAGGGATCGGCTGGCGACACGGTCTTCATCGGAGGCACGACCGCTTACGACAACAACGACGCGGCCTTGATGGCGATCGTGGCTGAATGGCGGACGCCCAACCGCAGTTTCGACTCCCGGGTGAACAACCTCAAGACGGGCATCGGGACGAACGGATCGATCAAGTTGCAGAGGAACACCACGGTGTTCGACGACGGCGTTGTGGACGAGTTCGACGCCGGCCTGGGCAACAATTGGTTCCTTGGCTTCGGCACGGAACCGGCCTGAGGGTTCCGCCTCGGATGAAGACAGCGGCCTCACGCGATCGATCATGACCATCGCCGATATCGAGCTTTTTTCGATCGACGCGGGATGCCAAAGGCCGGGCCAGCAAGCCCGGCCGATCTTGGTACGTCTGACGACCCCCACGGGCCTTGAAGGGTGGGGTGAGGCCCTCCTCGATTGGCGTCGGGAAGAACTGGCTTCCCGACGCATGGCGCTTCTGGCAGTCCTGGCCGGGCGGAGCGTGTTTGAGATCGAGGACCTTGTCGGGCTGAGCGCGCTGCGCTCAGCGGCGTTGCGCTGCGCCGTGGAAATGGCGTGCTGGGACCTCGTGGGCCAGATCGCCAACCAGCCGCTCTGCCATCTCTTCGGCGGAGGATATCGGCATCGGATTCCCTTGGCGGTCCGCCTGACGAGCACCTCCCCTGACGAGGTAGTGCAACTGGCACGCGAGTTTGCAGACCAAGGGTACCACGCGCTGATCGCCAGTTCCCAGGGGCATCTTGAGGACGATCTGGAGACCGTGTCCGCGATCCGCCAGTTCACGCGCGATCGAGCCGACTTGGCTTTCGATGGCGCGGCCAGCTACGACATGGACGGCGCACGCGACCTGTGCGGCGGCCTGGAAAATGCCGGCGTGCGATACGTCCTCGATCCTCTGAACACTCGCGACCTCGACCAGGTCGCCTCGTTACGGCGGCAGACGAGCGTCCCACTGGCGGTCTGGCGCGGCGTACGCAGCCCGGCGGACGTTCTCGCGGTCATCCGTTGCGGGGCCGCCTCGTCGGTGGTCATCGACCTTGGGCTTGTGGGAGGTCTATCTGCGGCTCGCAAATGCGCGGCCATCGCCCAAGCTGCCGGCCTCGGAGCGTGTCTGGCGGCAGGGCCGTCGCTCGGCGTCGGCATGGCAGCCATGCTGCAATTGGCGGCTGCCACCCCGGCCTTCTCCCACTGTCATCAGATGGCCCATCAGTTG
>CAZFKF010000227.1:0-7070 GCA_964518805.1 uncultured Planctomycetaceae bacterium
GCCCATCCTTCAGGGTCTCATACGTTCTGTGTCCGGCGAGGATCATGGCCAGCGCCCTTCGCGCCCAAACGAGATCCGCTTCCTCGGCCTTGATCTGGCCGTTTGTGATCTTCTTGAGCTGTGTCTCGGCCTCGCGGATCTGTCCCGTGCGCAGGTAGAACTCGGTGAGTTGGCGAACGATCCGAACGTCGGTGGGAGATGCGGCGATGGCTTCGAGATACTTCTTCTCGGCCAGTTCGAGATGCGTCTTCTCGGCCGGCTCGAGGTGCTTCTTTTCTGCCAGATCGCGGCTGTACATCGCCTCATAGCACTGCGCGAGGGCCAACGGGGCGTGTTTGGCGGGAATCTTGCTCTGGGCCTGGACGATCGCTTGCTCGGCCTTCGGCTTCTGACCGGTTCGAACGAAGAACTGAATCAGCGCCACCCAAGCGTCGGTGGCGTTGCCAGCCAGTTCCACGGCCAGCCGGAATTCCTTCTCGGCCTCGGCCCACCTCTGTGCGGCCTCCGTGCCCTGTGGCTGTTTCTGGACACGCTGCCCGGCAACGCTGAGCACCTGCCCCAGCCAGACGTGATCGCGGTAGTCCTTGGAACCCTTGGCAGCCTGCTGGGCCAACTCCAGCGCGCGGTCAAAGTCGTCCAGACGGAGCGAAACCTCTGACGCCAGTCGGCTCAGCTCGCTCGAAAACGGCGATTGATGCTCTTGAAGCAGGCGGATGACCCGGTTTGCTTCGAGATACCGTTGCCGCTCGTACAGCAGTTGCAGGACGCGGCGAATGGCCCGAGGACTTCGCTCGCCTAAATCGATCGCCTGGAGATACTGGTCAGTTGCCAGATCTTCATTTCCCTGCTGCAAGGAAAACTCCGCCGAGAGGAACGGCACTCGCGACCAGCCTGGCCGCATGGTGCGGCAACGTGCCAGATACTCCTGGGCCTTACTGAGGACGCTCTTGTCCTTCTTCGCCTGGAGACTCAAGTGCAACGCAGACCCATAATTCCAATACGGGCCCTCGCCTTCGATCTCGTGGATTTGTTTGAGGATCGTGTCGAGGCCCGAATCGTCGTTCGCACGCAGGGCGAGATCGAACAACAACAGCCGGATCTGGAGATTGTGGGGCTCTGCCTCGGAGACCTGCTGGCAAAGCCGCCGCGTCTGCTTGTAGTCCCCCGCCTGCAGCGAAGCCGCAGCCAGACCTCGCCAGAGTTCGGTGCGTTCCTCCTTGCTGAACCGGTCGATCCCTTCCGCCAGCTTGCGGAGGCGCTGTGCCGAATCCTTGCCGAACCGCTGCACCAGGTATTGTGCCCGCGCCAGTCGCAGCGGCACGCGATCCCCGCACTCCTTCTGGGCGTCGTCAAGGCCTTTCTCGGCGCGATCCCAGTTGCGATCGCGCTGGGCGAGGGACGCGAGGGCAAGATAGAACGTGATTTCGTGGGGCTTTCGAGCCCGTGCCTCCTGAAGGAGCTTCTCGGCTTGCTCGGGATGATTCTTGGCCACCAGGACCTCGGCACGCAGAACGGGGATACGGACATTGTCGGGGACGTTCTTCTCGGCTATACCGAGGAGACGCTCGGCCTCGCTCCAATTCCTCTCGGTTCGGTTGGACCACAGGTTCCTGAGGATCTCCAGTTGCGCGAGATCGACGGCCCCCACGGTTGGGTTCCCGCTGAGCCGCGCGATTTCGCGGTACTCCTCCAGGGCTTCGTCGATCTGCCGCATCGAGAGCAACGCCGCAGCCACGCCTGCCCGTGCAGGAATCCAAAGCGGATCGACGTCGACCGCACGACGATAGGCCGTCAACTGCTGATCGGCGTGTCCGAGTTGACGATAGCATCCTCCCAACCAGAAATCGACGTGCTTGGTCAGATCGGGCGAGGCCACCAAGTCCGGCCGAATTCGTTCGAAACTGCGACTGGCACTAAGCCACGCCCCCTGCACGTAATCGGCCCGGGCGTTCACGTAGGCGGTCAGTGCTTCCGTATACTTCGCCTCCTTCAGTCGTCCCGCGATCTCCTTGGCCTCGCTGACCTTGCCGTCGTCCAGCAACAGGTTCGCAAGGAGCCAAGACAGATCAAGTGCCTTGGGAACGGCTTTGATTCCATCCTGGAGCCGGGCGATGGCCTCGCTGCGGCGGCCAGTTCTCACCGCGACGTCGGCCAAGAGAGAGTAGATCGGCACGAACTCGGGGTGCTGCTTCACCACTTGAGCCGCGTACGCTTGCGCCTGACTGTATTCCGTTCGATCGACGGCGCACTGTGCAGCCAAGTAAAGCGCGTCCACGTTGTCCGGGGCGAGCTTGAGTGCTGCAGCCGCCTCGGTAGACGCACGGGTCAACCGTGCCGTATCGTCTCTCGATCGTGTCTCTCGCAGATGACGGCCCAAGCGTACGTGGGCGTCGCAGGAATTGGCGTTGGCGGTCACCACCTTTTCCATGACCTCGTCGGCTTCCTTCGGCTTCTGCAGACGGCGCCGCAAGAGGTCCGCCAACCGCGTGTAAGCAACCAGTTTCGTCGGATCGAGTGTGATGACCTCCTGAAACAACTTTGCCGACGCGGCGTATTCGCCCAACTGCTCCTGGCATATCGCCAAGAGGAACAACAATTCCGGGTCCTTCGGTGAGGTGCACAGCAAGTACGTGACCAAGTGTTCGCGGGCGTCGGTGTACCGGCCGATGTCCACGGCGATCGGCACGAGTCGGCGCCGCAAGTCCTCGCGACTGGGATCCGCACGCAGGGCCCGCTCGAGAGTCTCATACGCCGAACGTAGTGCGCCGGGCTGTTTTTTCGAAATGTCGGCCAACAAGAGGCCCAAATCTGCTACCGCCTTCGCATCGTCCGGTACCAGTTGCAGGTAACGACGGTACTGCTGCACCGCATCTTGGAGATTCTTCTCCTCTGTGGCACGCTCCGCTTCACGCAGAAACATCTCGGCGTTGCGGCGGACCTGATACCCATGCAAGAGGTGCACCCCTACCCCCAGCACCAGGACGACCACGAGGATTCCAGCAGTAAAGCGGAGATTGAGTCGTCGCGTCATCGTCATCGCTCCACGCACCCGTAAACCAGGCCGTCGTAAGTCCGTCAAATGAACGTGAACAGGATGAATCAAGCCCAAGCCCCACAATGGATGGGCGTGACGGATGCACTCTAGCAGCATACCGCTGTGGATTCTCGCAGGCAACCTTTGTAATACGTTCTTCGCGGCTTTTCGCCCACGCGCAGCAGGTTCGATGCGTGCCCGTTTGCCCTCCCCGGCCATCGATCGGATAGCCCCCTTTCGGTTGCCAAAATCGGACAGCTTGTCAACCCTCGGCAGCGTGGAGTGACTTCCGATTCGCCGGCTAGCACGGGCGATTTCCGCAAGGAATTGCACACCATAGCGGGTATCGAGTCGTGCGGCTCGATTTGGTGGTTTCCTTTGCGGCAGCCCGCAATAAGAAAATACGCCCGGGCAGCCGATCGCTTATGGAAATCCGTCGATACGGTCGTTACAATCGATCCATCTTATTACTTCTCTCGTGCGTTCGATGCGGTCCGGGCGGAGCATCCGCACGACTATTATTTCGCCCGGAATTTGACAGGCTGATGGGGCGACCTAAGCTTTTGCAGACCCCGAGCCCAGTTTCGTATCTCGTTTCGAGACGCCTCTCGGCGGCGATCTTGCGGCGACGGGAAGCAACTCGTCCTTGGTTTCTCTTCATGAGCACGTCCGCGTCCCGATGGGGTGCCGGGCAAGTGACCGTTGCAGTCCAGGCAATCGCACTGCCGTCGGATGCGGCCATTGCGTCGCATCAACAAGGACTCCACTGGCCCAAGGCGAGATGTCCGCGCGTAGGAGGTGTAGAGCCTGCGTAGAAGAGCGTTGTCGTCGCCTGTCTTCTCATCTGATCGAGGCAATTCAATATGGGACTCTCGTACCCCGCATTGGAGCTTAACGAAATCACAACAGCCGACGTTCAATACAGGATTGCATCCACGAAAGAAGAACGCGCGGCAGCGTTCCGGCTAGTGTACTCGTCCTATCTGAGATCGGGTTTGGGAGAACCGAATGCGTGCCGAATGCGGGTGACGCCCTATCACCTCCTCCCGACGACTGAGGTCTTCCTCGCAACCTGCAATGGGCAGGCCATCTTCACGATGAGCCTAGTGGTGGACGGCGAGTTGGGACTGCCCATGGAGTGTGTTTACGCGGAAGAAGTCGCCCGACGCAGGCACCAAGGACTGATCCTTGCCGAGGTTTCCTGCCTGGCTGACCGTCGCAACCGCTTTCGGGGATTTCTCCCTGTCTTCCTTGGCGTGAGCCGACTGATGGCGCAGCACGCCTGGTGCCGAGGAGTTCACGAGTTGCTCGTTGCCGTGCATCCCCGGCATGCCCGGTTCTATCAGCGATTCATGGCCTTTTCGCCGTTCGGGCAGTTGCGATCCTATCCCACGGTACGCAACAATCCCGCCGTGGCACTGGTGCTGAATTTCGATCAGGTCGACCGGGACCGCCCAAGATCGTTCGACACCTTTTTCGGCCAATGGATTCCGGAGTGCCAGTTGCGCCCCCAACCGATTACACCGGCTCAACGCAAGTACTTCGGATCGATGGTGGATCCGGCGTTCCGGCTTGCGCCTCTTCCCGATATGGGTTACTCGACAGTCAGCGCGACCGACGAACTCCCGATGCTGTCCGCTCATTCGGTTTCGTAGCCCGCTTCATCAGGTCACCATTTCGGCCGTTTGGGTGGATCATGCCGGTTGCACGGCCAATACGAACCACAGGTCCTGGTGTCCACTTGCCATGACCTATGATTGTGCATCATGTGGTCGATCGCCCTAGAAACCCTGATTGCCGACCGTGCCAAACTCTTCACCGCCCTGGTCGGCGTGGTTTTCTCAATCGTCCTGATGAATGTTCAAGGGGGGTTCTTCCTCGGCCTGATCGGAAGGGCCAGTTTGCTCGTCGATCGCAGCCAGGCGGATGTCTGGGCCGGGCACCGCGAGATGCACAACGTGGACCTTCCCAGGGATATCCCACGCCGTTGGGTTTGCCGTCTGCAAAGCATCCCCGGAATCCAGGCGGCGGAGCCGTATCTCATGGGTGTCACGTCGATGACGCTTCCCAGTGGGGCCTACGAAGAAGTCGTCGTTGTCGGCGTTGATCGACAAAGCCACATGGGCAAGCCCTGGAACCTCGTCGAAGGATTCACCGATCCGCTCGGAAGGACCGACGGCATCGTGGTCGATTTAACGGAGAACGAGAAACTCGAGTACCCGCAGGTCGGGGCCATTCGGGAACTTGGCGGACGTCGGGCGCGGGTGGCGGCGAAGAGCAACGGGATCATGGGTTTTCTCGTCTTTCCGTACGTCTTCGCCGACTACGAACGCGCCGCCGGATACCTCCACAGACCTCCGACCGTGTGTTCCTATTTTCTCGTGAAACTCCAACCGGGGGCTGATGCCAAGCAGGTTTGCGACGCCATCCGGACGCGGATCCCGGAAATTGACGCGTTTCCCCGGCAGCAGTACAGTTGGATCTCGATCAACTACTGGATGACGCGAACCGGCTTGGGAATCAGTTTCGGATCGGCAACCTTGTTGGGCCTCTTGGTCGGCATGGTCATGGTGGCACAGACCTTGTACGCTCTGGTCCTCGATCGATTGACGGAATTTGGGACGCTTAAGGCCATCGGCGCCACGGAGCGACAAATCTACATGTTGCTTTTCATCCAAGCCGTCGTAACGGCCACCGCGGGTTCCCTCATTGGTTTGACTGCAACAGGGGCCATTCAGCACTTCTACAGCACTCCACGCGCCCCGATTGTGGTTCCCTGGCAGCTTTCGTTGGGAAGTTGTGCCGTGGTACTGGCAATCTGTGTATTGTCCTCGCTGATTCCATACCTGAGGATTCGCAAGGTTGATCCGGTTATCGTTTTGCAGGGATGATTCTGGGTATGTCAACCGACAAGTCCGCAAGCCCTGACTTGGTGATCCAGGTCGAAGGAGTCCACAAGTCGTATCGTCGTGGAGGCAGTGTGACTCCGGCGCTGGATGGCATCGATTTGACGGTCCGCCGAGGCGAGTGTCTCTGCCTGGCCGGTCCCTCCGGAAGCGGCAAGTCGACGCTCCTGTCGATTCTCGGCTGTATCCTTTCGCCGGATTGCGGCCGCGTGGAGATTCTCGGGGAGGACATCACGGCCATTGGGCCGGACCGCCGCGTCCAAATGCGGCGAAATCGGCTTGGATTCGTGTTCCAACGCTTCCAACTGATCCGCGGCTTGACGGCGATTCACAATGTCTGCGTACCGTTGACTCTTCAGGGAGTCTCGCGTCGGGCGGCAGAGCGTCGGGCGGCAACCCTTCTGGAAGCCGTCGGTTTGGCCGGAAAGGCTCAAGCCCACCCGCAGAATCTTAGCGCCGGTCAGTGCCAGCGGGTGGCTGTGGCCCGGGCGTTGGCAGCCGATCCTGAGTTGATCCTCGCCGACGAACCCACTGCGTCGCTCGACGCGGCAAACGGGCAGGAGGCAGTGGGGCTCTTGCGGCGGCTAACGACCCAAGAGGGCAAGACCGCCGTCGTCGTCACGCACGACCAGCGGATCTTTCATCTCATGGACCGCATCCTCTGGCTTGACAGCGGCCGGATCACGGACGAGAAACACCCGAGCGCGTTATCGTGCCGCCCGGGGCAAGGAGACTCGCAATAGGGCGGCCCAAGTAGGCCGGTTCAATGGCCGATGGAGGCTGCCCAGCGTCGTGTCGCGGGTTGCCGGGCCGAGCAAAAGGAAGAGCGGTAGTCGAACTCACAAAGAAACAAACGGGCAAATGGGAGATGATGATGTCAAGGTATCTTTTGCTCGTTGGAGCGATCGCCATGGTTGGCGTCCTGGGCCTTGTCATCGACGTCCATTCGCGAACGGAAGTGGTGCATCCGGAGTGTGCTAGCGTTCCACAGGCGGTCTTCGCCGTGGGACGCGTTGAGGGACTCACCCGGGAAATCGAACTCCGCTCTTCCCTGACCGGCCGCGTCGACCAATTACTGGTTCAGGAGGGAGAGCGTGTCCAGGCCGGGGATGTCCTGCTGCGCCTGGACG
>CAZFKF010000228.1:0-7059 GCA_964518805.1 uncultured Planctomycetaceae bacterium
CGCCACGTTCGCCGACATTCCGTGGCAGCCGGAGACCCTGGAGGCCGAGGCCATCGATCGGGCGGCCGGCGGCGAGGCGGAGGCCAGCGAGCCCGAGGAAAAGCCCGAGGAATAGGGTCCTCAGGATCAGGTAACGGATTGAATCGAACATGAGCATTTCCCATCGGCCGCCTCTGGCGGATCCCGTGGCGGCCTACCGAGATTACGAGAGGCTTCGCCAGCTCACGCTGGGCGATCTGCTTCTGGAGAACCGGATCATCTTCCTGCAAGGGGTGATTCACGACGGCAACGCCAACGAAGTCGTGATGAAGCTCCTGTATCTCCAGAAGGAAAAGAAGGATAAGGACATCCACTTCTACATCAACTCGCCCGGCGGAAGCGTCAGCGCAACCCTGGCGATCTACGACACCATGCAGTTCCTGAGCTGTCCGGTCTCGACGTACTGCGTCGGGCTGGCGGCCAGCGGGGCGGCGGTGTTGTTGGCCGGCGGGGCCAAGAAGAAGCGGTTTGCGCTGCCCAATTCCAAGATCATGTTGCACCAGCCGTACGGGCAGGTGGGCGGCCAGGTTTCGGACATCGAAATCCAGGCTCAGGAAATCCTCAAGACGCGCGAGGTCCTTAACCGGATCCTCGCCGAACATACCTCGCAGCCCATCGAGCGAATCGCCAAGGACACGGACCGAGACTTCTACATGTCGGCCGACGAAGCGCAGAAATACGGCGTGGTCGACGAGGTCCTCACGAAGCTGAAGGCCCGCGAAACAACGGATGGCGACGAGGATTAGGCCTTCGCGGTAAGGAACCCGTAGTATGCCCCTGATACCGTACGTGATCGAGAAGAGCGGCCGCGAAGAGCGGGCGATGGACATCTTCAGCCGCCTGCTGAAGGATCGCATCATCTTCCTCGGCTCGGCCATCAACGACGACGTCGCGAACCTGATCGTGGCGCAATTGCTGTTCCTTCAGGCCGAAGACCCGAAGGCCCCCGTTCACCTCTACATCAACTCGCCCGGCGGCAGCGTTACCGCGGGTCTGGCCATATACGACACGATGCAGTTCATCAGTTGCGACGTCGCTACGTACTGCGTGGGGCAGGCGGCCTCGATGGCGGCGGTCTTGCTTGCGGCCGGCGTCCGCGGCAAGCGCAACGGTTTGCCCAATTCGCGCATTCTCATCCACCAGCCGCTGGCCGGCATGGAAGGCGTGGCCGAAGACATCCTTATCCATGCCAAGGAGTTCTCCAAGATCAAGGAGCGGCTCAACCAGATTCTCATCAAACACACCGGAGTTCCGCTGGAGAGGATCGAAAAGGACACCGATCGCGACCGTTTTATGTCCGCCGAGGAGGCCCGCGACTACGGTTTGATCGATCAGGTCATCGAGCACATCGAACAACCCAAGTAGTTCACTTTTCTTATCTTGTCTTGTCGTTGGGCGCGTGCCAACGTGCCCGCTAGTCATCCCTAACACGCAATAGTCGCGGCGAGGAAGACTCGTTGCACGACGGGCCGTTCGGCCCGCCAACGGAGGGCTCGGAGAGCCAGCCTACGTGACTGCGCGCGAGGTCGCCATGGACGCTTGGAGATGGGCCGCCGCCTGTGCGGCACTTTGGGCGTTGGCAGGATGCCAAACCCCACAAGCCATTACGGCCCTGGAACGCGAATGCCGGATGCTGGAAGACCAGATCTACATGCTCCAGGACGAGCTAGATCGGTCGCAGCAGGACCTGCAAGCGTGTCGGAACGCTTCGTCGCGCGCAGCGCGTTCTGGGGAGCCGCCGGCGCGCCCGGCCGCGGAATCCGAATCCTCGCGTCTGCCTCCTTTGCGCGGTCCCCGTTCGGTGCCGGAAAACGGCGACGGTCGAACTCCGGTGGACGTCAAGTCGCTCCAACTCCCAGATGTCGAGGTGCCGGGAAAGGCATTGCCATCGGGCTCGTTTCCCAAAACACTCGTACCCCGCAACGGCGGTGCGCCGGGGAGACCGTCGGGCGAGCCTCGCGGCATCCAGGGGCCCAGCGATACGAACGGCACGCCCAGTACGCTGCCCCCGCAGCCGCGGAAGACCTCGTCGACCGGGAGATGGGGGCATCCGCCGCGCTACGTCAACGACCCGCGGAATGCACCCGATCAAAATGAGTACGCCAGTAGCGACGGGCCGCCCCGGCGGCTGCCTGCGCCGGGCCGGACTTCGCCGCGGCGTATGGAGGATCCTCGGGTGATCCCGGCCCAGGCCATCGCCCTGGATCCCCGCGCCGACAACACGCGCGTCGATCGCATCACGCTCAACCGTGCTGCGACCGGCGGTTACGATCGCGATGCCCGACTGGGCGACGCCGGCGTGACAGCCCTGGTCGAGCCGCGCGACGCCCGAGGCGAGTTGGCCCCGGCCGCCGGACCGGTTTCCGTCGTGATCCTCGACGGCGGGCGCTCGGGCAAGGCCGCGCGCGTGGCCCGCTGGGACTTCACCACCGAGCAAGTCGCCTCTTTGTACCGTAAGTCGCCGTATGGGGAAGGAATCTACCTTGAGATGCCGTGGCCGGGCAGTCCGCCGGAGCGGAGTCACTTGCAGATGTTCGTGCGCTATACCACGCAGGACGGGCGGAACCTGGAGGCATCGCAGGAACTCGACGTCGCGGTCCCACGCTATCGGCAGAAGAGTTGGACGCCGCTGGCGCCGTCGGCCGCGGGTCCCGCCCCGGTCGAGACGGCCAGGATGTGGCAGCCCAAGCCGTTCCGCGCCGAAGACCCGACGGTGCAGCCCGCCGTGGCCGAAGAACCGGTCGTTGAGTCCATCGCCCAAGCGACGCCGAAGGCCGGCCATGTCAGGGCCGCCTCGTTCGCAGAGAAGTTCGATTCAACCGATGCTGTCCGTTCCTCGTCGGCGTCGCCTTCCCCGTCGCGCAGTTCGGCTGACAAGGTCGCCGTGACTGCGGAGCCCGCATCGGGCGCACCGGAGAGAGACGCACGACTGCAACGCCCGGTCTGGTCTCCCCTGCGCTAGCAGGCTATCGCAAGACGCCTTGCCCGCGGGTGCGTGTGCGGAGTCGGACTCATCCCGAGCGGCGTCACGCCGGGCCAGTTCCGCAAACGATCGCTTGGGGAATCCCGTCGACCCCGCAGGTAATCCGCCTCTCCCGCAACCTTCAACTCCGCGCGGCGCGCCAGCCGCGCGGGTCAGTCGAACGACAGGCAGTCGCCTGCGTCGGCCGTGGAACGACACGTCGAGTTGAAACTCGCCACCGCAATGGCCCTTTTGGCGGGTGTTTGCCGGCAGGGTCGGATGAGTCGGGCTATTGGCCGAGAATCTGCTGACCCATGGACGCGGGTACGTAGTATGCCGGATCGCCCACGATCCTTGGCTCTTTCTTCCTCGGGCGGGAGTCTCGGAAGAACGCTGCAGATGCGACCGTGCGTGCCGGACGAGCGCAAACAAAGCAACCCGCCGGCAATGGCCATCGGCGGGCTGCTCTCGGGAGGGTGCATGGTTCGGAGCGGCGGCAATGCCGCTCCGGGAGTTCGTCTTGGCCTCTTCGCTCGCAGGACGGTTGCTTTAGGCGACCCTGCGAGGGTGGAGGCGACTATTCATCGGCACGGATGGCGACAAACCGCGATCCGTCGGGCGTTCGGACGAGCAGCAACGCGCCCTTGCTCATCGACTGGGCATCGAGGGCCTTGCGGAAGTCTTCCGCCGACTTGACCGGCTTGCGATTCACCTGGGTGATGGCATATCCGGTCTTCAGCCCGCTCCGTTCGGCCAGGCTGCCCGGGGCCACTTCGGTAATCACAACTCCTTCGTCCGCCTTCAGTCCCAGTTGTTCGGCAACCTCTTTGGTCAGCGTATCGACCTGGATGCCGAGTTTGTCGACCTTGGCGGGCTCGGCGCCGCCCCGTCGACCGCCAAAGCCGCGCGACGACAAGCCATAGTCCGAGGGCTGCTCGTGAAGGGTCACGGCCACTTCCATGGGTTTGCCGTCTCGGATGATCTCGACGTTCGCCTTTTCGTTGACGGGCGAACGATCGACCAGGCCGACCAACTGCTGCACGTCGCCGACCGGTTTGCCGTTGAACTTGACGATCAGGTCGCCGGCCTTGATTCCCGACTCGGCGGCCGGGGACTTGGGCTGCACGTCGCCCACCAAGATCCCACCGCGAACCTTCACGCCGAACTGGTCGGCCAACTGCTGGTTGAGCGGTTGGATCATGACGCCCAGGTAGGCCCGCTTGACGGCTCCGCTCTTGACCAACTGGTCGGAGACCCATTTGGCCAGATTGCTGGGAATGGCGAATCCCACGCCCTGGTTGGCGCCCGAGCGGGTGTGGATGGCGGTGTTGATGCCGATCACCTCACCATCGAGATTGATCAGCGGCCCGCCGCTGGAGCCGGGGTTGATCGCTGCGTCGGTCTGGAGGAAATCGGCCCGGGTGCCCGGCCCCAGGGGACGTCCCTTGGCGCTGATGATTCCAGCGGTGACCGTGCCTTCGAGTCCGAACATGTCACCCAGCGCCAGCACCCAATCGCCGACCTCCATCTTGTCGCTGTTGCCGAGCTTGGCGGCCTTGAGATGGTCGGCGCCCTTGATGCGGATGATGGCCAGGTCGCTCTTGGGATCCTGCTTCACCTCGGACGCGGGAAACTCGCGTCCGTCCATAAGGCGGACGATGATCTTCCCATTGCCTTCCACCACGTGGTTATTCGTGAGAATCACGCCGGACGGATCGATGATCACGCCCGAACCGATCCCAAACACCTGGCCGCCAGGGCCCCCTCGCGGGACGCCATGCGGCATGTCGCGGAAAAATCGCCGGAGATCGGGATTGTTTCGGAAGAGGTCGCCAAACGGGCTCCCTTCCAACGGATCGTTGTTGTCGTCGTCCGGCGCTTGCTCGCGAGGAGCCGCCTGCTTGGGCGTCGGCTCGTTGGAGACCAAAACGACCGAAGGAAGGACTCGCTGCGAGACCTCGCGGAAGCCCTTCGACAAGCTTCGGGCATAGTCGATGCCGCCGCTAGCGGATGTATCGACGGCCTTTTCCGCGTCCTTCTGGGCCGCGGCGGTTCGTTGACCGGTCTGGACGCCCAATAGCCCGGCCACGGCGGCAAATGCCACGATCAACAACCAACTGCGGACTCGTAAACCCACGAACACCCTGTTCATTCTTGGCTCTCCTTCTAAAGACAAACGAAGCTATTCGGTAGACATTGCTTTCGTATCCTACGGCTGCCGGCAAGCAACCACGACTTTAAACGGTTGTTGCCGCCCAGGCGACGATGTTGCGAAATCAGGCTGCATTATGCCGACGGAGTCCCCGAAAGAGGCAAAGGCCGGGGGCGTAAGAATACGACGCAACACAGGAAGGAAATGGGGAAATCGGCCGGAGCCGCGCGCCGTGAACACCCCCCCAAAAAAACTGGCTCGACCCTCCACCTTGGGCCTTTCGCCTCACGCCCGTCGCAAGACACTACCGACTCATGATGTCCTCGATTTCTTCGGCCTCGATCGGAACGTCGGCCAAGAGATCGACGTTTCCACTCTCGGTGATCACGATGTCGTTCTCCAGGCGGATGCCGAACCCTTCATCGCGGATGTAAATCGCCGGCTCACAGGTCAGCACCCAGCCCGGCTGCATCGGCTGATTGGTGAAGCCGACGTCGTGGACGTCGAGCCCCAGGGGATGCGACACGCCGTGCATGAAGTACTTCTTGAAGGCCGGCTTGTCGGGGTCCTGCTTCTTGATCTCCGACGGCTTCAGGAGCCCCAACCCGAGCAACTCCTCTTCGACGATCTTCTCGGCGTCTTTCTGAAGTTCCTTGGGCAGTTTGCCGGGCGTCATGAGGCGGATCGTCTCGCGCAGTACGCGGAGCACCGCGTTGTAGACCTGCTTCTGCCGGCGCGTGAATCGGCCGCTGACGGGGATCGTCCGCGTCAGATCGGAGCGGTAGTTGGCGTAGCTGGCTGCAACGTCCAGCAACACCAGGTCGCCCTTGCGGCACACCTGGTCGTTCTGGATGTAGTGCAGCACGCAGGTGTTTTCTCCCGAGGCGATGATCGGTGAATACGCGAAACCGCCGCCGCCGCGAATGAACTCGTGGGCCAGTTCGGCCTCGATCTCGGTCTCGGTCACCCCGGGCTTGACGAAGTGCAGCAACCGCTCGAAGCCGCCGGCCGTCAGCTCGCACGCGTGCGCAATGATCTCGATCTCGAACGGCGACTTCACGATCCGCAACTGGTTCATCAGCCGCGCCAAACGCTGGTAGTCGTGCAGCGGATAGCGGGCCTGACAATCGCGCACAAAGCGGGCATCGCGGCTCTGGACCTCAACGACCGCGCGGGGGTGCTCGTTCGAGTTCAGATACACGTGCTCGCATTGGCACATGAGGCGGTGGAAGATCGGGCGGAAATCGGAAAGCCAGAGGATGTTCTCGATCCCGCTGATCCGCCGGGCCTGCTCTTTCGTCAGTTTGTGCCCCTCCCAGATCGTCAACTGTTCGCTCGATTCGCGCAGGAAGAGGATCTCGCGGTGCTTCTCGTCGTCGGCTTCCGGGCATAGCAGCAGCATCGACTCCTCCTGGTCGACGCCCGTCAGGTAGAACAGGTCCGAGTTCTGGACCAACGGCAGGCTTCCGTCGGCGTTGGTGGGCAGGATGTCGTTGGCGTTGACCACCACGACCGAGTTCTTCAGGAGAAGCTTCTTGAGGTTTTCGCGGTTGGTCTTGAACAGTTCTGGATTGATTGGGGGATAACGCATAGGAATGAGCTTTGTCGCGGGAGGGAAGTCGGGTACGCTGGAACAGATACAGCCTGCGGTCAGGGCGTTCCGTCCGTCGTTCTTTCAATAACACCAGGATAATACCGCCTCCCCCCCGTCACGGCAATCGCTTCTCCCTGGCTCTCGGAACGGGCTGGGCAAGGAGTATACTTGCAGGGTCCGCCGGACCGCTGGGTGTTCGCACCGCTCTACGACTGAGGGTGCGTCCGACGTCTTCGCGGCTTCGGAAGTCCTTGGAAAGACATCCCATGTTTCAGGAATGGCGCACGGCGTTGAGCCGGTGGCTTTCTCGGC
>CAZFKF010000229.1:0-7044 GCA_964518805.1 uncultured Planctomycetaceae bacterium
ATCATCCTCTTGACGGAGAATATCCCCGCGGCCTGCCTCGTGGCCTGGCTTTCGCTCGTCTTTCCCGCCGCCGGCCTGCTCTGGTTGATGGCCTGGTCGTTCGATCGCTATGACGTGGGCGACGGCACCGCCGAATCGTGATGGGCGCGTGAACGGTCATGCCACCCAAGTGCGGCAGGCTATGTATGCGCCGGGCCTGTCCGTCGCCTCGCCGCAATCCGACGTGAAGCAGGTCGGGATGCGTCGCGTCCCACGCGAGTTCGAAATCGACCTCCGCCGGCTGCCAGGAGTCGCCTTTACGGATCCCTGGCAAGACCGCCGGCCAGAAGAGCTTCCGGCCGGAAGAAGTCTCTTCAAACCGCACGCGCCGCGCCAGGGGGGGGGTCGATCTTCAGCCACGGCAGCGGCAACTCGACCTGGCGCCAGGCAATGCCGGTCCGTTTGTCGACAACGCTCAGGCGGCCGTCTTCAGCCAATTCGGCGACCAGCGTCGGGCTCGCCAGACGGGTCGAGACGGAGGTTTCCACCAGGACCTCCGCGCGGGCAGGAATTGCTTTCGCCGCGCGAACAGGACTCGCCGTCTGCCGACTCCGGACCGCTCGTCGTCGACTGCCGGCTCGCCACCGCCGCGATGGCTTGGATCAACCGTTCGCGAGGGACGGGCTTGGTGAGATGCGCGGCGAAGCCCGCCTCACGGCTTCGTTGAATGTCCTCTTCCTGTCCGTAGCCGCTCAATGCGATGGCGGGATACGCGATCCCTCGCGAGCGCAACGCGCGAATCAAGTCATGCCCGCTGCCGTCGGGCAAGCCAACATCGCTGATGAGCAGATCGAAGCCATGCTGGTCGGCAAGGCGCAGCGCTGTGGCCACATCGCCTGCCGTCTCCACTGCGTGCCCGTCGGCAGCCAACACCCTGCCCATCAGCTTTGCCGTAACCCCGTGGTCGTCGACCAAAAGGATCCTCAGGGGGCCGATCACGCGCTGCGTCGGCGCAGTCGGGGCAAGCGGTTCCGGTGCGGCCGCGGGAGAGGCCAACGGCAGCCGAACCCGAAACGTCGCGCCTCGCCCGGCGCCTTCGCTCTGGGCCTCGATACTGCCGCCGTGCATCTCGGCCATCGCCTTGCTGATCGCCAGGCCCAGCCCCAAGCCATCGTACGGTCGTGTGTCGGAGCGATCTGCCTGCTCGAAGGCGTTGAACAGCCGCGGAATGGACTCCGGGTCGATTCCGATGCCGGTGTCGCGGACTTCCACGGCGACGTGCGCCGGTCCGTCAAGACAACAGCGCACGTCCACGCGCCCCCCTTGCGGTGTGAACTTGATCGCGTTCTTCAGGAGATTCCAGAAGACCTGCTGAAGACGGACCGCATCGGCGTCCAGCCAGTACGGCGAGTCTCGTCCCGTATCGATCGTGAAGGCAAGGCCTTTGGCCTCGATGTCGCTCCGGCACACCTCCACGGCGTTCGCGACTACCGTACGCAAATCGACGCGCTGCGTATGAAGCACGACCTTGCCTCGCGAGATGCGAGTCAGGTCGAGCAAATCGTCAATCAGCCGGGCCTCCATCTCGGCGTTGCGGCGGACCATGTCGAGCGTCTCGCGCACGCTGGGATCGAGATCCGCTTTGTCCTGGAGCATCGAAACGCCCATCACCACCGGGTTCAGCGGCGTGCGCAGTTCGTGGCTCAGAACGGCCAGGAAGTAGTCCTTGGCTCGATTGGCAAGCTCGGCGGAGGTCTTGGCGCGGTCGGCCGAGTCTTTTGCGGCGCGCAGATCCAGTTCGAGCTGTTTGCGGTCGGTGATGTCCTGGATCAGGACGAGTATGCAGTCCAGCGTTCCGTCGTCCTTCCTCATGTACTGCGCCGAAAGACTGGTATAGAGTACCCGGCCGTCTTTGCAGACGAATCGTCTGTCCATGACGTAGCCCTTGACGACGCCGTCCACCACGCGTTGGAACTGGGCGTCTTCCAGGGGGATGTCGTCGGGGTGGGTCAGTTCGCTCCAATCCTTCCGCATCAGTTCCTCGGCCGAGTAACCCAAAAGCCGGCACAGACGCTGGTTGACTTCGATCCAATGTCTCTCCGCCGACAACATCGCCATGCCAACCAGTCCCTGCTCGAAGTATCCGCGGAACCGTTGTTCGCTTTCCAGCAGCCAACTTTCCGCCCGCTTCCGTTCGGCAATCTCCTTTTCCAGGGCTACATTGCCGGCCGCCAGGTCGGCACGTGCCAACTCGGCGCGGCGGTGGTTCGCTCGCAGCGACTCGGTGAGAACGATGACCACCAAGCCCACGGCACCGTACAACGCCGCTCCCACTTGGTGCTCCAGGTCGTAGATGAGGATGGAATCGCTCGGCTCAATGAACAGCAGAGAAGCGAGGAACCCGCCCGATAGCAGTGCCAGCAATGCAGGCCCCCAGCCGCCGTACCAGGCCGCAATCATGACGGCTGCATAGTAGATGACAAACGGAGAACGCGTCTCAAGGATCGGGTCGAGCCACCAACGCAGCATCGTCGCCGCGAACACGAGAGCGGCCGACAGCGCATAGCCTGCCCATGGATTACGGTTCCACCATACGGCGTAGCTTCGATTGATCATGATCATGGCGCCCCGGCTAGTCATTTGCCCGTTCTCAATCGGGCCATCCAGCACGACGGATTATACCGCCGGGGACTCGGGGAATGCCAGGAACGGCGGCTCGGAATAGGCAAACGCGGTCGACTGGGGGGTTCATCCAGACTTTCCAGCCACTCCACGACCGCAAGCCCTTCCTCGGGAGCCAGCCATTCGGCCTGGATCGCTCGGGCGAGCATCATCCGCGCAATGACGCCTGGGTCGGTACGAATGCCTCGGCTCCGTGCGGCGATCACGAGCCAACTGGCCCTCCGCAACTTCTTCCCCGAGCTGGATTCCTACCGCCAACCGCACTCGTTAGGCCGCCGTTCGAAATTCGCTCTTGACTACCATTGGACGGGAGAGGTGCAGGGCATGAGGGGATTTGCCGGCGAAATCCCGGAATCGTCCCTGGACGGCCACCGAGGATCGCTGCTTCGTGGAACGTCGATCCCCGCGTCTCGCTCGCCCGACCGACGACTTTCGCCCTCTCTTGCGGCCGGTCATTTGCCTGGCTCGTCCGGCGGAGTACTCGCAGGTCGTTCGAGGAATTCGGCAAGCCTCCGCGTGGAATTCGGGAGTCTCAGCTTGCGCAGGGCTGACAGTTGGATCTGTCGAACCCGCTCCCGGGTGACTTTGAAAAGTCGTCCGATATCCTGCAACGTGTGGACGCGACCATCGATGAGCCCATACCGCAGCCGGATGACCAACCGCTCGCGATACGCCAACTTCTCGATGGCTTCGGCGATCTGCGATCGCAGCGCATTCTCATGGAGTTGATGCAGGGGATCGTTCTCACGATAGTCTCGCACATACTCCCCGAGATAGCTGTCTTGTTCTGCGTCGATACGCAAGTCGAGCGACAACGGTTCGCGCGAGACTCTCATCATCAGGCCGGCCTCGTCGACGGACAGTCCCGCCTCCGCCGCCGTTTCCTCGACGCCCGGTTGGAAGCCGCACCTTTGCCGGAGATCGCCCACCGCGGCGTGCATCTTGCCCAACCGATCCACCATTTGCGAAGGCAGGCGAATGAGCCGGCTTTGATCGGCGATGGCGCGGGTAATCGCCTGGCGAATCCACCAGGTGGCGTAGGTCGAGAACTTGAGGCCACGGGCATGGTCGAACCGGTCCACTGCCCTCATCAGGCCGGCGTTGCCCTCTTGGATCAAGTCCAGGAAGCTCACGCCGAGGTTGCGATAGCGTTTGGCGATAGAGACAACCAACCGCAGGTTGCCCGCGGACAAATCCGATCTGGCCGCTTCGTGTTGTTCTTGCAGGCAGAGGAGCCTGGAGAGTCGGCGACGCAGTGAGGCCGTTGGTTCGAGGGCGGATTGTGTCAACGCAACCGGGTCCTGCTCGCCTCCGCGGCCGACGTCGCCCCGGTTCGTGCGATGCCCGGGATGACGTTCAAGAGCCTTCCCAGCATGTTCGTTGAGATGACGAGAGAGCGTCTCCAGCTCACGCAAGATGGGCAGCAGGCTTCTTCTGCGGAGGGTTACGTTCTCGAGCAGGCCGACAGCCCGGTTGCGTCGCGCGCGAATCCGTCGCCATGCCGCCAGCCGACAGCGCAACGCCTGGCGCTGCTGCATGGCGAGGGCGAAGTCCTCGCGGTTCTGCGACAGCCAGCCTTGGATCTGGCGCACGATTGGCCCCAACCGCTGGAGCGCCCGGCGACGTTCAGCCGCACCGGGCTTTGGCAACTCGACGACGCGATCCAGCCGTTCAGCACCCTGGCAGACTCGGTCGAGCAACGCCACCACCGCCTGGAGCCCGTGACCCGTTGCCAGAATGGCGCGGTACAGCCGTCGCCGCGTCACTTCGACCCGCTGGGCCAAGGCAATTTCATCCCGGCGCGTCAGCAAGGGAATCTGACCGATTTCCGTCAGGTAGATCCGAACGGATCCCGCGTCCACCCCAGTCATGCCGTCTTCCTTGCTCTGACGATCTCCACCGGCACCCACATCTGCCGCACGGCGGCGTCTTCGACGACGAACCCGGCAGCTTCCAAAGCTCGGCGTACGAAGATCGGCCGGCAATCCACCAGATTGGGAAAATGTTTGTGCGTCCACTCGAAGGCGCAAAGGACCGGCCCCGGCTTGCCCACCTTGGAGACGCCAGCCACCACGACTCGTGCGCCGGGCCGCATCACCCGACGGCACTCGTCCAGCACGTGCGGAATCTCAGGCGTGTCGAAGAGTTCCAAGGTGAAGCTCATGAATACGCCGTCCATCGTAGCCGACTTGTAGGGAAGATGTTCGGCGTCGCCGCACGACAATTCGGCGCAACGCGTGAGCTTCTCTTCTTCCAGAAGCGACCGCGTCCGGGACAACATGTTCTCGGAGATATCCAGACCATAAACCTTCCCGGCGGAACCTACCGCTTCGGCGAGTTCTACCAGGCAATGCCCCGTTCCAACGCCGATTTCAAGCAGGTGTTCGCCGGGCGTTGGGGCGAACATAGCCAGGCCCTCTTCTCGGATGGCACGCTCCGAGTGTTCGGCGAGCAGATCGTAGACTTTCGCGATCTTGTTGTAGAACGCCTTCGTCTCGCTCTTGGTCTGAAACACCCGCGACACGCCCGGCTCGTATTCCAAGACGTCGTTTCTCATCTCAGCCCCCGTTTCCGTGCGGCTTGGTTCGCAACGCGTCGATCGGAGCTTCCGACCGGCCGCTCGATTCAACTCCTGCATCGATGCGATCCCGCACCTATAGATATCGTTGCCGCGACCCTCTCGCCCGTTTCTTCCGGGAGACGCCGACCCGGAGAAAGTCGATCTTGCGGATCTCCGGGAAACAGTGTCGCGTCGTCGGCAACTATTCTTGTGAGGCCGGCGCCGGAGCTGCCGGGGCGGGGAATTTCCCCGCTGGCAGGCCGCTGATCCTAATGATTGGGCACAACAAGCGATGGCACGCCGGGAGACATGCGGCACACCTCGACGGTCCGCCCCGGCTGCGTCTCACGGTGGGTAGGTATCTGGATCAAAGGAGCAAGAAATGAGCAAGAAATGGTTAGGGAGTGTGTCCCGAACGTGGCTCGCCGGCGCTGGACTGGTCGTCATGCTCGGAGCGATTGCGGTCGCTGTCGGCGGCACGCTGCATCACGCCGACAAAGCCACGACAACCGCCTGGTATTCGGACGCCAACGCCGCGGACACAGCCACGGCCGAACGCCCCAACGCAACTGGGAAAGACACCGAGCCCGCTTCACGGTACGCGAAGTCGCTTTCCGCTGCGTTCCACGGCGTCGCAGACAAGGTCCTTCCTTCGGTGGTGATGATCACGAATACACCGGCGATGGCCGACCGGTCGAGCGACCGGAAATTCACACCCGAACGAGAGTCGGAGGGGATGCCCTTCGGCTTCAAAGGGACGCCCTTTGGAGACCTGTTCAAGAACCCCGAGTTCCGGCAGTTCTTCAAGAATGCCCCCTCGATGCCCAGGCCCGAAATGCCGGGACGGGGGATGGTGGGCGCCGGCTCCGGCGTGATCGTCGATCCGTCGGGAGTCATTCTCACCAACAACCACGTGGTTGCCGGCGGCGGCAAGGTAATGGTCCGCCTGCGCGACGGACGCGAGTTCAAGGCCGTCGACATCAAGACCGACCCGAAGAGCGACCTTGCGGTCCTTCAAATCAAAGGCGCAGGCCCGCTTCCGGCCGTTCGGCTCGGCAATAGCGACAAGGTGAACGTCGGCGATTGGGTCTTGGCCCTCGGCGAGCCGTTCGGGCTCGAAGGCACGGTGACGGCCGGGATCGTCAGCGCGAAAGGCCGCGGCGTCGGGATCTCCGAGCGTGAGGACTACATCCAGACCGACGCCGCGATCAATCCAGGCAACAGCGGCGGCCCGCTGGTGAACCTCGATGGCGAAGTGATCGGGATCAACACTGCGATCTCCAGCAACAACGGAGCGTTCCAGGGGGTGGGATTTGCCATTCCCTCGAATCTCGCCAAATGGGTAGGCGGGCAACTGGAAACGGCAGGCAAAGTGCAACGTGCCTATCTCGGCGTGGTCATTCAGCCCGTGACGCATTCCCTGGCCGAGCAATTCAAGGTCAAAGTGCGCGAGGGCGTGCTCGTGACCGAGGTTCAGGCCAATACGCCTGCCGACAAGGCGGGAATGAAGCCCGGCGACATCATTATCGGAGGGGAAAATTTCGGTTGCGGCTCATCGCGCGAACATGCACCCATTGCCATTAAGGCGGCGGGCATTTCCTGTGTTGGGGCCAAAAGCTTCGCGCGCATCTTTTACCGTAATTCGTTCAATATGGGCCTGCCGATTTTTGAGTCGCGCCTGTTGGTGGATGCGATCTCCCAGGGAGATGAAATCGAAATCGACAGTGTCAAAGGGGCGATTACCGTTTGCGGGTCCGGGGAAGTTTTTGCCATCAGCCCGATTCCGCCTTTCATGGAGCAGTTGATCGCGGACGGCGGCCTGA
>CAZFKF010000230.1:0-7016 GCA_964518805.1 uncultured Planctomycetaceae bacterium
GCTGGGCCGCGTTGGAGACGGCGAGTGGCCAGGCTCGTCAGCCGCCTGATGGTGGTCGCTTGCTGCGGGGCGATCCGCTATTTCTGGGGGGCTGATTGGGGGAGTGCCGAACCCCGAGAGGAGGCCGATGCGCCGGAGGCTGCGGCCAACGCCCCTCTGCCCGCAACGGCTGCCGCACCCGCCAGCAATACAGCCAGCGGAGCCCAGGGCCGGGTCGTGGCCACCGTGAACGGCGAGGAGATCACTCGCGAGGAACTGGCCAAGGAATGCTTGCGGCACTACGGCAAAGAGGTCTTGGAGAGCCTCGCCAACAAGTACCTCATCGTTCTGGAATGCCAGCGACGCGGTTTCACGGTGACCAACGAGGAAGTGAACGCCGAGATCGAACGGATGGCGAAGCGCTTCAAGCTCCCGGTCGACCAGTGGCTGAAGATGCTGAAGCAGGAGCGGGGTGTCAGCGCGAAGCAGTACGCCAGCGACATCATCTGGCCCTCGCTGGCCCTCCGCAAGCTTGGCGGCCAGCGGCTCCAGGTGACCCCCGAAGAACTGCAAGCCGAGTACGAGAGCCTCTACGGTCCGGCGGTGAAAGGCCGGATCATCGTCTGCAATTCGCCGCAGAAGGCCAAGCAGTTGTTCGCCGCGGCCCAGGCCAATCCGTCCGAGTTCGGCAATCTCGCCAAGGAGAATTCGGACGATCCGTCGAGCGCCAGCGTGAGGGGCATGATCCAGCCGATCCGGCAGCACTCGCCCAACAAGCAACTGGAGGAGGCCGCCTTCCGCCTGAAGGACGGGCAGATCTCGGAGATCGTTCAGGTAGGCAGCCAATACGTAATCTTCCTGCGAGAAGGCCTGATTCCCGCCAGGAACGTCGCGATGCAGGACGTCCAGGCGCATCTCGAGGAAATGATCCGCGAGCGCAAGCTGCGCACCGTGGCCAGCGAGGTCTTCCGCGAGTTGCAGAAGACCGCCAAAGTCGAGAACGTGATGAAGGACCCCAAGCTGAGCCGCGAGATGCCGGGCGTCGCCGCCCGCATCAACGGCAACTCGGTGACGATGCGCGAACTGGCCGACCTCTGCATCGAGCGCCACGGCGAGGAAGTGCTGGAGGGAACGATCAATCGACGGCTGATCGAGCAGGCGGTCAAGAAGAACAACGTGACGATCAGCGACGCCGATCTCGATGCGGAAATCGCCCGCGCAGCCGCCGCCATGATGCCGCTCAAGGCCGGCGCACCCGACGTCCAAGGATGGATCAAGTCGATCACCGAGCAGCAGGGCGTCTCCGTCGAGGTCTATCGGCACGATCAGTTGTGGCCCTCGGTGGCGATGCGCAAGCTGGCAGGTGTCCAGATTCAAGTCACCGACGACGACCTTCAGAAGGGCTTTGAAGCGAACTACGGTCCGCGCGTCCGATGCCGGGCGATCGTCCTGGACAACGCGCGCCGCGCCCAAGAAGTTTGGACTGTGGCCAAGCAGCAACCCACCGTCGAGAACTTCGGCGAGTTGGCGGCACAGTACTCGGTCGAGCCGAGCAGCCGGGCGCTCAAGGGTGAGATCCCGCCCATCCAGAAGCACGGCGGCCAGCCGCTGGTCGAAAAGGAGGCGTTCTCGCTCAAGCCGGGCGAAATCTCGGCAATCGTCCAACTCGAGCGCGACAAGTACGCGATTCTCTACTGCGAAGGCCTCACGGTGCCGGCCAAGGTCGAGTTCGCCGAGGTCCGAGACATCCTCCGGCAGGACATCGCCGAGAAGAAACTGCGCATGGCGATGGGCGACTACTTCGATCGCCTCAAGGAAAACGCCACGGTCGACAACTATCTGGCGGGCACCACGCGATCGCCGAAACAGGTCGCCCGGCCGCCGGCGTCCCAAGCCATGCGGCCCGTGACTCCCACGCGATAGCGTCTCGGGAGATCGAAGGCCCGCCGATCGCGAAGCGGATTCCGTGACGAACCAGGCGCGAAGTCCTGCCCGGCAGGGGCCTACTTCGCGCCCAACGCCGCGGCGATGTAGTTGAGAATCCGGCGCACGGAGATGATACCGATCACGCGTCCCTCTTGCAGGATCGGGATGTGGCGATAGCCACCCAGGTCCATCTTGTGCAGGGCAAACGCGATGCGGTCGTCGAGTTCGAGGACTTCGACCGACGACGTCATGAATTCGGACACGGGCCGGCCGCTTAGTTCCGCGGCCCGCACGTTAAGCTTCAGCAACGCGTCCCGCTCGGTGAAGACCCCCACGAGCTTGCGGTCGGACACCACCACGGCGCATCCGATGTTGCGGTCGACGAGCAGCTTCAGCACATCCCCCACCGGTGTTTCGGGCGACACGACCAGCGGCTCGCGAGGCGCCAAGCGCCGAATCGTGTCGCGAAGAACGCGGCGTTCCACTTCGGAAGCACGGGTACGGCGGGCGGCCTCGACCAAGGGCTGCTCGCACTTGGCGCACCACTCCTCGCCGTCGATGTTGTCGTGGCCGCAATCGGGGCAGTGGACCATGGCTGTGTTGGTGCTCGGTCGTTGGGGATCGGTGATTGGAGTTCCGTGGTCGGTAATCGAAGGGGGCTTTGAGCCCATCCCTTGGGCCGGCGACGAGTGACGGCTCCCCCTTGGTGCCGCCGCTCAATCGCCCTTCACCTCCCATGTCTCGCCTTCTCGAAACAGCTTGTCGAGGTCGCCCGGACCTTGCGACTGGATGGCCGCTTCCACCTGGGCGTTGAGACGCTCGTCGTACCGGGGGCGGTCCACCGCGCGGAACACGCCGATCGGTTCTGGGAAGTCCGGGTAGTGCATGCGCGTGAGCAAGTACGACAGACTCGGCTGCGGCGCTTTCTCGTCGTGAACCAGCAGATCCGCCTCGGTGATCCCATTGCCGAGCGCGACCACTTCCGGTTCCAAGCCGTTCAGGCGAATTCCCTTGTCGCGGTTCTTGCCGAAGACCAAGGGCTTGCCGTGTTCGAGTTCCAAGGTTCGTTCCGCGCGGCTCTCGCGGTCCGTGGCGTAGTCGAAAGCGCCGTCGTTGAAAACCACGCAATTCTGATAGACCTCGACGAACGACGTGCCGCGATGCTCCGCCGCGCGCTTGAGAACCATGCCCAGGTGCTGGCTGTTGACGTCAACCGTTCGGGCCACGAAGGTGCCTTCGCACCCGATCGCCACCGAGAGGATGTGGAGCGGGTTGTCGATTGCTCCCATGGGCGAACTCTTGGTCACCTTTCCGACCAGCGACGTGGGGGAATACTGCCCTTTGGTCAGGCCGTAGATCCGGTTGTTGAACAGAATGATGTTGATATCCAGGTTGCGGCGAATGCAGTGCAAGAGGTGGTTGCCGCCGATGCTCAGACCGTCGCCGTCGCCGGTAATGACCCAGACCGAAAGTTCGGGCCGGGTGGCCTTCAGTCCCGTGGCAATGGTGGGGGCCCGGCCGTGGATCGAGTGGATCCCGTACGTGTTCAAATAGTAGGGAAAGCGGCTTGAGCAGCCGATGCCGGAGACGAAGACCAGCTTCTCCTGCGGGATCTGGAGGCCGGAAAGAACCTTCTTCATCTGCGCCAGGATCGCATAGTCGCCGCATCCAGGGCACCAGCGCACGTCCTGAGCGCTGGCATAGTCATTGGGCGTCAGACGCTGCGACGCTGGGGCGGCGGTCATCACATCGGTCATTTCAGAAGTTCCTCGATCTTGTCCACGACCTCCTGAACGGCGAACGGCCGGCCGGTGACCTTGTTGAGCCCCACGGCGTCGACGAGGAACTCGGCGCGGACAAGCCGACACAGTTGGCCGCAATTGAGTTCGGGCACGAGCACGCGGTCGTAGCGCCGAAGCAAGTCGCCCAGGTTGGCCGGCAGCGGATTCAGGTATCTCAAATGGGCGTGGGCGACCGGCCGGCCATCTTGCCACATGCGGCGCACCGCCGTGGCCAATGCACCGTACGTGCCGCCCCACCCCAAGACCAAGACCTTGGCGTCGGGCGGGCCCTCGACCTGTTGCGAAGGGAGTTCCCGGGCAAGGCCAGCCACTTTCTTGGCCCGCAACTCAACCATGTGCTGATGGTTCTGGGGATCGTAACTCACCGCGCCGCTGATGTCTTGCTTCTCCAGGCCGCCCAGCCGATGCATCAGGCCCGGCGTGCCCGGCAAGGCCCAAGGCCGCGCCAGGCGGCAATCACGCGCATAGGGCTGAAATGGTTTGTCGTCGGTGGCGCCCAGAGGGTGCTCAACGGGGATGCGCTGAAGGCTATCCATGGACGGAATGCGCCACGGCTCCGATCCGTTGGCCACGTAGGCGTCGCTGAGCACCACGACGGGCGTCATCAACCGCACCGCGATGTGCCACGCGTCGCGCACGACATCGAAACAGTCGGCGGGACTGGAGGCCGCCAGCACGGGCAAGGGACACTCGCCGTGGCGTCCGAACAGGGCCGTGTTCAAATCGGACTGTTCGGTCTTGGTCGGCATGCCCGTGCTGGGGCCAGCCCTCTGCACGTCGATGATCAACAGGGGCAGTTCCGTCATCACCGCCAGACCCACGCCTTCGGACTTCAACGACATGCCGGGCCCGCTCGTACCGGTCACCCCCATGGCTCCGCCGAAGGCCGCTCCGATGGCTGCGGTGACGGCGGCGATCTCATCTTCGGCCTGGAACGTGCGCACGCCGAAGTTCTTGCGACGCGCCAGCTCATGAAGGATGTCGCTGGCCGGCGTGATCGGATACGTGGAGTAGAACAGGTCGCAGCCGCTGAGCTTCGCGGCCGCGATCAGTCCCCAAGCCACGGCCTGGTTGCCCATGACGTTGCGGTAGAGCCCCGGCGCCAGCTTAGCGCGCTCGACCGAATAGCGATGGGCGAAGGCCTCCGTAGTGTCGCCGTAGTTGTAGCCCGCCATCAGGGCGCGGCGGTTCGCCTCGGCGACTTCCGCCCGACGCCCGAACTTCTCCATGATGAATCGCAGCGTCGGTTCGAGCGGCCGGTCATAGAGCCAGAACACGAGGCCCATGGCGAAGAAGTTCCGGCAGCGGTCCGCCTCCTTCGTGCTCAGGCCGAGTTCCTTGACGGCCAGGCGCGTCAGCCGCGTGATGTCGACGCGAAAGAGCTGGTAGCCGTCGACCGTGCCGTCGTCCAGGGGATTGGCGTCGCATCCGGCCACCTGAAGATCGCGCTTCGCGAAGCTGTCGTTGTCGACGATCAAGATCCCCCCCGGCACCAAATCCCGGATATTCGTCACCAGGGCCGCGGGATTCATCGCCACGATGGCATCGACCTGGTCGCCGGGCGTGTAGATCCGGTGGCTGGCGAAGTGGATTTGAAAGCCGCTCACGCCGGCCCTGGTGCCGCGAGGGGCGCGGATCTCGGCGGGGTAGTCGGGAAAGGTAGCCACGTCGTTGCCCACCAACGCCGAAGTGTTGGTGAGCTGTGTGCCCGCCAGTTGCATTCCGTCGCCCGAATCGCCGCAGAATCGCACCGTCGCCGCTTCCATCTCCACCAGCGGCTTGTCAGCTTCGGTCAGCGTCATGGTGTTTGCCTGGGACTGGTCCATTGCTTCCCCATCGCGTTGTCGCCGAGTTCACCCGTCACCGCTCAAGGTCCTTCGCGCTCCTGCATGCGAGGCTTGGCAACCGGAGGCAGGTTATACACCTCCGACGGAAAATGCTCCACAAGCCAATGGATGATCCCCACCGCATCCAGCAGTCCGGTTGGCCGGCCCTGAGAATCCACGATCGGCAGGCGGCGATAGCCGTTGGCCGCCATCCTGCTGATCGCGGCTTCGATGGACTCGGATTCCTGTATCACTAGCGGGTTGGGCTTCATGCCCGACTCAATAGGGGATTCGAGGTCTTTCCCGGATGCCAGGATCCGAAGTGCGTCTCGTTCGGTGAAGATCCCCGCCAAGATGCCGTTGCGGCAGACCAGGATGGCTCCTCGCCCCAGATCCCGCAGCGTCTCGAAGGCCACTCGGATGGGGACGTGCGCCTCGATGCAAACCGGGGGAAATGGCGCAGCCTGCGCAATGGTCTCGGTGCTTAGATGACTGCCAATGTCCACTGGCTAGCTCCGCCCGGTGAAGCCCGCATGAAATGTACGCTTCTGAGGGCAAGAAGTGAACTACGGCACGGCGAGCGGAGGCGAACGCGGCCGGAATCGACTTGGAACCTGGGACTGTCCTCGCGGGCGGTCAAGACGCCTCGCAATCTCCCAAGGGGGGACATCTCGGCGGTAGCGCGCGATGCGAGGGTGCTTCCGCCGTCTTGTTCCAGGCGGTGCTGATCGTGCTGCGGACGGCTGTCAGGCGCTGGCAAGCCCTTGGGCCAGACACTTTGGCGGCCAGCGGCGTTGGCGCGGCGCACAGGCCGCGCTACGACGCAGGCTTCTGCTTCGCGTCGGCGTAGAAACGAGCCAGGTTGATGCCGCCCCGCACCTCTTCTTCAAGGAGTTTGAGTCGCTGCTCCAGTCGCTCGATACGGCGCACCAGCAGCACCATCTTCTGGCCCTCCGACTCCTGATTCTTGGGCCGAGGAACCATGGGGTAGTTAAGGTGCCGGGCCAGGGCTGCGAACAAGAACAAGGGGTCTTTCTGGCGGTTCGCCAGGGCGATCTTCCCCTCCTTCTCGCCGAACAGGACGGGCTTGTCCGAATCGCCCCGGACGGCGCGGTAGTGCGCGCTGCGCACGAAGATCAAATCGGCGATGTCGATGATCCCGACCTGGCGCCGCACCGTGGCAATCCACTCCCGCCAGTCGTCGTCGTAGATCGGGTCCGCAGCCACCGCATCCAAGCCCCGATCGTATCCGAGCCGGTTCCGGCACAGCGTCTCGAACTGATATAGAAAGAAGCCCTGGCGCGAGCCCCCTTTGGCGCGATAATCGGCCTCGCGCTCCAGCGCTTCCAGGGCGATGCGCATGTCGAAATTTCCCTCGACGCGCTCCGCTTCGCGCACCACGAACGCCTGGAAGGAACTGAAGTAATGGGCGAGTCGCGCCATGGCCGAGCCGAAGCGTCCGGTCAGCCGCAGTTCGGTGGCG
>CAZFKF010000231.1:0-6947 GCA_964518805.1 uncultured Planctomycetaceae bacterium
GGCAGCGAGATCACTTCGCGCGCCTGGAAGATCGATGAAGTCCAACTCGAACTGACCGCAGAGACTGGTTTGGAGTAGCGCGCATGGCCTCTTCGTCGGAAATGCTCGTCACCAACGGCCTGACCAAGAGGTACGGCGCCCTGCTCGCCTTGAGCGATTTCTCTATCAGCTTGCAGCGTGGGAATATCCTCGGTCTGATCGGCCCGAACGGGGCTGGAAAGACGACGGCCATCCGCATTCTGGTGGGGCAGGCCCGGCCGACCAGCGGCACGGCCCGGATCGCCGGGGCCGACTGCCTTCGCGATGCCAAGCGGATCAAGCGGATGGTGGGGTACATGCCCGAAGTCTTCGGGCTGTACGACAACATGCGGGTCCACGAATACCTGGACTTCTTCGGCGCCGCGTTTGGCATCTCACGACGGCGGCGCCGCGAACGCATCGAAACGGTGATGGAAACGACCGGCTGCACGCGGTTTCGCGACATGTTCCTGGAAAGCCTGAGCTTCGGAATGCGGCAGCGCGTGGCGATCGCCCGAACCCTGATCCACGACCCCGAAGTGCTCATCCTGGACGAACCGACCAACGGCCTGGATCCCAAGGCCCGAATCGAGATGCGCGAACTGCTTCTGCGACTGGCGGCGATGGGCAAGACCCTGATCGTCACGAGCCATATCCTGCACGAGTTGTCGAGGATCTGCGACCGCGTGGCAATCCTAGTCCAGGGAAGGCTTCGCGCCTTTGGCACGCTGGACGAGATCCTTCACACGGTGAGCGAGCGCCGCATCATGGAAGTCCAACTGACGGATGCGGAAACGGTCCAGCACGCGGCCGACGTGATCCGCAACTTCGAGGGGCCGTCCGCCGAGGTCGTTCCCTCGCATGCCGAGGCGCTGGTTCGCTTCCAAACCAACCGGCCCGATCAGGAATTGGCTGGCCTGCTGGCCGAACTGGTCCAGGCCGGACTCGGCCTCAGCCAGTTTCGCGAGGTGCCGACCGACCTGGAGGATACCTTCCTTTCGATCGTCCACAGCGAAACGCGTTCCCAGAATGCGGAAGTCTCGCACATCGCAGCCAAGAGCTCATCGTGAACAACCCCATCATCCAACGCGAGTGGACCGGCAACCTTCGCACACGCCGGGCCTTGATCCTGATCCTGGGGCCGGCCGTGGTTTGCGCCTTGCTGGTCTATCTCCGCTGGCCAACCGAGGCGCGCGTGGGGCTTTCGGGCGCCCGGGCTGTGGGGATGTTTCGCCTTTTCGGATACGGATTGTTGGGAATGCTGCTCTTGTTGGTGCCCGCTCTGCCTGCAACCAGTATGGTCCGCGAGAAACGCCAGGGCACGCTCGCCCTGTTGTTGAATTCGCCGATGAGTCGGTGGGCGATCTATTGGGGTAAGCTCATCGGCGCCCTGAGTCTGGTCGTTCTTCCGCTCTTGATGAGTCTGCCGGCCGCTGCGGCCTGTTACGCCATGGGCGGGATCTCGTTTGGCGAGAGTCTCGTCGCGCTCTACGCGGTCCTCCTCTTGACGACGGTTCACTACACCGCGCTGGCGCTCTGGGTCAGCAGCTACGCCGAGACGTCGAACGGCGCCCTGCGCGCGTCCTACGTCCTGGTGCTCGTACTGGCCGGAGTGGTCATGGTGCCGCACCAGTTCCTTCAAGGAACCTCGCAGAGTTGTACCGTGACCGCAGCCGAATGGCTCCGTTGCCTGTCGCCCATTGGTGCCGTGATGCAGATCCTGGGGCAAGGCGACGCCATTTCGCAAGGCCTTGGGACCGCGGGCGATGTCTTGTCCCGCCATGTGGTTTTCTCGTTGGGACTGTCGGTCTTCTTCGTCGTCGGCACGGCGGTCCGGCTCAAGCAGACGATGTTCGACCGGTCTCGCCCGCAAGGAAAGGTCACCGACGATCGCGCGCTTTGGGTGCGTGGAATCCGCCGGGTCCTTTTCGTCGTCGACCCACAGCGACGCAAGAGCCCCATCGCCTGGTACGCCAATCCGGTGATGGTCAAGGAGTTCCGAAGTCGGAGGTTCGGCCGTTCCCACTGGCTTTTACGGCTCGCCGCCGGCTGCGCGCTGGTATCCCTCGGGCTGACGTACGCCGCGACCATGGGCACGCTCGATTGGGGCGTGGAGACGATCGGAGGGATCATCGTCGTGCTTCAGGGCTTCCTGATCGTGCTGGTGGCGCCCAGCCTGGGCGCTGGGTTGATCAGCAGCGAGCGCGAGACGGGGGAATGGACGCTGCTCCGCATGACGCCGCTCTCGGTCGGGAAGATCGTCCGCGGCAAGTTGATGAGCGCGATGTGGCCTTTGGTGCTGATTCTCTTGGCGACGCTTCCCGGTTATGCCGTGATGATCTGGATCAAGCCCGTCTTGACTCAGCAGATCTACTACGTGATCGTGTGTCTGGTTCTGGCCTCGCTGCTGGCGCTCGCGCTCAGTGCAGCCGTGAGCAGTCTGTTTCGCCGAACCGCTCCGGCCACGATCACGGCCTACGCCCTGCTGATCGGATTCTACGGCGGCTCGTTCCTGATCTGGCTGGGACGCGACGCTCCATTCGGCGACGCCTTCGTCCGAGGGGCGCTGGCGACCAACGCCTTGGCAGCCGCCCTGTCGATCCTCGACGTTCCCGGCTTCGGCCGGTACGATCTTGTGCCACTCGCATGGTGGTGGACCCTGGGCGCGATGACGCTCTGTCTTCTGGTGCTGATTGCGAGGACGTGGCGGCTGACCCGACCGGAGTGAAATGATGCTGCAAAACGAGTCCCGGCGGCGATGGCGGCAATGTATCGCAGTCGTTCTGGCAGCGATTCTCGCATGGATCGCCGCGGCTCCTGCCTTTTGCGAGGTGCGAATCGATTCCGCGTCGGAACTCGATCCGAAGATCGACCCGCCGGCGATCGTCCATCGTTTTTCACCCCGCCTGATGCCCCTCTGGTTGGAAGCCCTGGAGCGTCCCGAGGCGGATATGCAGCGTCAGGCGGCTGATGCCATAGCCGCAGCGCACCGCAAAGGCATGCCCGGACTTGCGGAGACCGTTCCCGCCCTGTTGAAGGCGCTTGAGAAGCAGGAGCACAACCCCGTCGTGCGTCTTTCCGCTGCCAAGGCTCTAATCGACCTCGACGCCAGACAGACCGCGTCGGCCCTGTGGAAAGCCGCCAACGAGGGCGGCATCGAGATGGCGCAACTGGTCGAGCCGGCGTTGGGACGCTGGCGGCACCTTCCGGTCCTTAAGGCATGGATTGACCGATTGGAGGCCCCGGACACGCGACACGTTCTCCTGGTGCTTGCGATCGAGGGCGTGGGCGCGACGGGCGAGCCGCGAGCGCTTCCTCGACTCCGCAGCCTGGTTCGCGATCTAGACACGCCGCCCGATCTCCGTTCCAAAGCAGCCACGGCGATGGGCCGAATCCGAACCGAAGGGCTGGAGTCGGACGCGGAGGGCCTTATGACCGACCGATCCGCGGCAGGGGTGTTTCGCCGCCTCGCGGCGGCCAAGCTCCTGGCTCAGCATCGAGGCGACGCGGCGCAGAAGTTGCTCTTGAACTTGGCGGGCGATCCGGAGCCCGCTGTGGCCGCAGTCGCCCTGCGCCGGTTGCTGGAGATCGATCCCATGCTCGTCAAGGTCCCGATGCTCCGGACGCTGATCGCAGGGCCGGATGCGAACGTGCGCCGCCTTGCCGCGGAGTTCCTGGTGCGTCATCGAACGCCGGAGACGGTGGCCATCCTCGGGCCGGCGCTCGACGACGAACACCCCGACGTGCGAGGGTATGTTCGAGATTCGTTCGCGGAACTGGTGAAGATCCCCGAGTTGGACACCCCGGTTCGCCAAGCAGCCGTGCAAATGCTGGCCACGGACCGTCCACGCGGGCTGGAACAAGCGGCCATGGTCCTTGGGGCTGTGGACCACAAGGCGGCTGCCCCCAGGCTCCTCGAACTCCTGGACTTCCATTTGCCTCCTGAGCCGCCACCCGTACGGCCGCCGGAAGGAAGGCCGCGGCGCCCTGGACTTGGCCCCCCCACGCGCGTCCCGCCGCCGGCCCCAATACTCTTCCATGCGGCAGGCAACCGCGTGAACATTGCGTCGGCCTGGGCCCTGCGCCGGCTTGCCGTGCCAGCCACGGCCGAGGGCATCGCCCGCGCATTGGGCCACGCAATGGATTGGACGAAGGCCGTGAACGACGGGAAGTTCTCCGGGATCGCGCCCCCGTTGCGGCCCACCTACGATATGGCCGAGCAACTGATTGAAGCCCTGGGCGTGCTTCGTTATCGCCCGTTCGACGCGCGACTCCGGGAATTCCTGCCGTTGGTGCCGCGTATGTTCCCAGTCCCGCGCATGAGCCTGGTCATGCAAGATCGGTCGCGGGGCCGCGCGGTGTGGGCACTTGGGCAGATCCATGCCGACGATCCGGAAAAGGCATTGACCGAGAAGCTCATCGAACGCGTAGAAGCACTTACGGCGGGCGAGGACCCGTTCGTGAGCCGGATGGCGGTCGTCAGCCTCGGACGGATGAAAGCACAGCCGGCTGTGTCTCTTTTGCGGAGGCTCGCCGCGGATGCGAACGTCGAGAGCGTCCTGGCGGACGCCTGCGTCTGGTCCCTGCGGAGAACCACGGGGGAACGCATTGCCGATCCGATTCGGAAGAGTCCTGTGTTCGATCATAGCAGCAATTGGTTCCTCGTCCCCATCGACTAGTCACCATTGCCTGAACTTCGGCGGGGGCCCGTATTGCGGTGTCCCGTATTGCCATACCGCTAGGGGGCGCGTTATCTTGCTTGGCGACGCCGTTGTCATTTAAGCGGCAAGTGAACGTTCAATCGAATCGACGGATCGCCATCGGGAACAAGGGCATTCGCCGATGGACGAGCGTGACAAGAAATCCCATCTCAGCCTGATCACCACGATGTGGAATCTGGTCGCCCGCGCCCATCAGGATTCGGGCGAGGAGGCGGTTCTGGCGCGATGGCAGTTGTTGGAACGATACCAGGGCGCTGCCCACCGCTACCTGCTCGCCGTGGTCCGAGATCCGGACGTAGCCAGTGAACTCTTTCAGGAGTTCGCCCTGAGAATGGCCCGCGGCGATTTCCGACGCGCATGCCCCGAGCGAGGGAGGTTCCGCCAGTTTCTAAAGACTTCGCTCATCAACCTCGTTCGCGACTACCGGAGACGCGCTCACCGCGGCAATGTGTCCCTGGAGGACGTCAAGTGGCAGCCTGCCGACAGCGCCGTGGCCGAAAGCGAGGATGACCAGCGATGGCTCGCCAGTTGGCGGGAGCACCTGCTTGAACGCACCTGGCAAGCCTTGCACGAGGCGGAATCGAAGACCGGGCGGCCCCATTTCACGGTCCTCAGGTTTCGCACGGACCATGCCGAGGCATCGTCCGCAGAGCTTGCCGTTCACCTCAACGGCACGTTGCGTCCCCATCAGCCTTGGACGGAAGTCGCCGCAAGGAAGCTGCTGCAGCGCGCGCGGGCAGAATTCGCCGACCTTCTCGTGCGCGAGGTCAAGGATTCGATGGGCTGCCACACGCCAGAGGAATTGGAGGCCGAGTTGATCGAACTCGAACTGCACGTCTACTGCCGCGCACGGGACATTCGCAAGAGATCGTAAACGCGTGCGTTCGTTTGCGCGGGGCGACAAAAAAGGGCGACGCAAGCGTCGCCCGGCCACGCATCGGACTCGCGGTCTTCGGCCTCAGTCGGGCAGGCGGCGAAGCGTCCACCCCTGGTCGGTGGCTGCGAAAGCATAGGCGCCGTCCAGCAGAATACGCCGGCCAACCCCGAACGATCCTCCGCGATCGAATTCGATCGACCTGGGCCCGGGAAGGTACAAGTCTTGTTGGGCCCCTGGGGCGAGGACGTACCGAATGCCCCGGACGGTGAATCGCAGCGTCACTCCGGTCTCCTCCGGATTGAGAACCGTCGCATGGACGGGTATGGGATCGGGATTCGCCACAACCGTCTGTACTACCACGGGGTTCCGGTAGACGAACGGATGGACCGGATACGTCCGAACGACCCGTGCAGGGTAGGTGATCGCGGGGCGGACCACCGGACGCCTGATGACAACGACGGGGGGTTGCGCTTCGGCCACGTTGCAACAAGCAACCACAGCCATTGCGCCAGCCAAGCCGCACAGCAGCTTCGAGCCATTGGTCCGTTTCATGACAAGTCTCCTTGGATTTTGGGGCCACTGGGTTCTTCCACCTTCTCATACTGGCTCGAAGGCGACTGTGACGAACTCACCCAGGAAAACTTGAGAAATTCGCGCCAACGAGAGAAAGCGTCCCTCGGGGGGGCTTTGGGGGGAAGCGCGAAACGGTTTGGGGAAAGTCGATTCGGGGCGAAACTCGGCCAGCGCAATAGACCGGCTAGTGGTCTGTCCTTTTCGACTTTTCCAGTTGGGTGCCACTGCTGGCTGCCCCAGCAGTGCTGGAAGTACGGTTGGACAAGCCAACCGTGGCACCCGTAAACTCAACTTGGACAGAGCGCTAGTACGGTCCGAATCCTGGCCGGCTGCAATCGTCGCCGACGGCCGCGCAGCAGAGAACGCCTTTGCGGCGAATCAACTGGCGTCCCAAACGAGGTGTGTGCTGGAGCGAGCAGAGGCAGCTCCAGACTCATCCCAAGCGTGTCGAGGCAATCGCTGCCAATCGGCGTCGGCACGAATTCGGCAAGGGCTCAGTCACCGAGCCGAAAGCGAACCACGCCCGCCATCTTGCGACGCCTCAGGAGAGCTCCCTGCTCACCAGCACGACGTCCTTCTCCTGCTTGTCGTTGATGCTGAAGCCGCGGTTGCGGAAAGTGGCGATCATGCGGGCGTTTTCTTTGGAGGTCTCGGCCACGACCCGCTTGACGCCCCAACGCTTGGCCACTTCCAGGCCGTAGTCGGTCAGCACCCCGCCCAAGCCGTGCCCGTGCCAGCGGTCGACCACGATCACCGCA
>CAZFKF010000232.1:0-6943 GCA_964518805.1 uncultured Planctomycetaceae bacterium
CCCAGCCGCCGATCGAGGCGAGTTGGTGCGAACCGGCGATATGGAGGAACCCCTTGCTCTGCTACCAGCGGCCTCCCCAGACCCATTGGCCAACGACCGGCTAGATGCAGATATCCATGATGAAACTGAAGAGGAAGAATGAGTGGTACTTGATCCGCTCGGCGACCACCCCGGAGACGATGGTCGCCGCGGTGCCGCAGAACACGAGCTGGAAGAAGAACTTGGCCCAGAGGGGAACGCCGGTCCAGTTCAACGCGCTGTAAACGCCCTTGTAGGCGTCGGCCGTAGCCGGGCTGTTGTCGGTCCCACTGACCATCCACAGCCCCTCGACGCCCACCAGGCTGCTTCCTCCGCCGAACATCAGCCCCCAGCCCAAGATCCAGAATCCAATCGAACTCACCGCGAAGACGATGAAGTTCTTGGAAAGGATGTTGACGCAGTTCTTAGCCCGGCAGAACCCGGACTCCACACAGGCGAAGCCGAGGTTCATGAAAAACACCAACATTCCGGTAACCAGCACCCACGCCGTGTCGGCCATCACCTTGAGGTCGGCCACGGTAGGGCCTGACGGAGCCGGGGCAGCCGCCGGAGCGTCGGGGGCCGGAGCGTCGGCCGCCCACGCCACACCAGCGCCGGCCAGCGGAAAGATGAAGATCGCCAGCAGAAAATATCGCCACACTGCTTTGCCTGTCATGTCTTGTATCCTCGCCATGGGTTCAGATCGCCTCCTCACCGGTTTCTCCAGTACGGATTCGGACCGCCGCGCTCAAATCCGTCACGAAGATCTTCCCGTCGCCTACCTGGCCCGTGCGCGCCGCCTGGACGATCGCCTCAATCGTGGCCGCCAGTTCCTTGTCGGAGACCACGGTCTCGACCTTGATCTTGGGCACGAAATCCACCGTGTACTCGGTGCCACGGTACATCTCCTGGTGCCCTTTCTGGCGGCCGAAGCCGCGCACCTCCGTGATTGTCATTCCCTTGACGCCGCATCGTGTGAGGGCGTCTTTGACCTCTTCCAGCTTGAAGTGCCGAACCAGTGCTTCCACCTTCTTCATCGAAAATCCTCCTAGTCCTGTTGCCCGCTACCAAGGACACCCGCTGCGCAGCAGGGTGTGAGAGCGTCGCACGCCCGCGAACGATGGCCGTCGCGCGCGGTGCGAGACAGCATCCGTGGTTTCGTGGACGACAGCCGCGAACTCGCGGCAACAGCTCCGCCATAGTCTCTCGTTTAGCGAATGCCGTTCCAATCCAAAGAGATTCATCGCGCAAGGCTCGCACAGCGCGACGAGGGGGATGCGCGAAGGATGCCGCAAGCTGGAGATATGAAACCAGTTAGCAAGATGCTCGAACGGTCGTTTCGGTGAACAAGAATGTTCGCAGTTCTATTTGTGTCGCTCGGAGTTGCACACCGATCGCGCACGCTACGCCCGATTGACAGACAATCCAGGGTCTGGAGGCGGCGGCAGGCTCTCCGAACTCCATGAAAAGCATCCACATTCCGTGGCCGACACACGCGGCCGTCCAACTCGATCAGGCCAACCTGTTCGGCCCGGTAGGATGATGCGGAACGTGCCAGCTGTTCTTCCGCTTGGGATGGGGAAGGCGAACGAAGCGCATTCCCCCCGCGACTTTCTCCTTGTTACAGCTACAGTTGTTGAAAACAATGAATTGCAGGCGGTCTCCAATTTCCCAGGACCCTTGCCGAGCCTCGTTCAACGCATGCGAGATACCTCTGCGAACACTTGCCGGTTCCGACTCCTTGGCTCGCACTTGCCTTTGGGTGGGCGCAGTCGGCGCACTCGACCGACACGCCCCTCGCGGGCATCGCGCCGCCTGCATGTCGAGCGATTGGAGAGCCGTGAACTTCTCTCCCTTTCCACCCCAACGCTGATCCAAGGCAGCGGCTCCATCTGCGAACCCCTTACCGCCATCGCAGCCGCCATCGCCCCCGCCTTGAGCACGCCTCCGACGTCCGGAGCGGACAGCCAGGCGGAGGGTTCCGTCCAGGGGGTTACGACGGCGCTACCCGATTTATCCGGCTGGTGGCGGGGGCCGCTCTCGGAGTCGAATCCGCTGGGCACATCGACCTTCACCATGACCCTGAACCTCACGGCGAATCCGAAGTGGACCTCTATCTTCTCCGGCCGAATCGAGGACGCCAGCGGGAACTCCAACAAGTTGATTGGGACGCTGAGCCCCACGGGCAAAGTCGCTATCGACGTATCGACCCAGGGGATGTTTCTACAGTTCCGGTTGACCGGTCAACTGGACTCCAACCGCCGCATGACAGGCGCCGTGTCGATCTTGGATTCCTACGGAGGGGAAACGACCGGCGCCTTCACGTTCAATCGCATTGCCAAGCCCGCGGACGTGGTAGCCACGTCGCTGCGATGGAATCCGACCGCGGGTGGGCTGACGCTCCGCTACGACATCCTCAACGCCAGGCTGCCCGCAAGCCCGGTGCTCGACGTGGCCTTATACTGGGCCAGCGGCCCCAGCCGGAGCGATGCCATTCGACGAATCGCGACCGGCACTCCGATTCCGGCGCACGCAAGCATCGGGTCGTATGCCTACAACATTCCGGGTTGGCGATTGCGCAACGCCCCGCCGGAAGCCACGCACATTCTGCTTGTCGTCGATCCCGACCACAAGTTCTTCGATGCGAACAATCGCAACAATGTCTTTGCGCTCAAGGATGTCGTTGTGAACTACAAGGCCGGCGCGCGCCAAGTCCTCAGCCCGGCTACCGTCACCGTGATCAAGGAGGCCCTGCGGTATGCGGGCCAGAAGGCCGGGCTGGTGACGAGCACCTACCGAACGCCTCGCGAGCAGGCCCGGGCGATGTACAACAACATCGTGTCTTACGGTGCGGCCTCGCAGCACGCGCTCTATGGCGCGGCCGGCGATGCGGTGATCGACGCGTACGAGGCCGCGCTGGTGGCCTACAAGAAGGCGAAACTGGCGGACCCGAAAGCCGCGGCGCCTGAATACGTATCGATCATGGAAGCGAAGATCATCGAGGTCGGACCAGGCAAGGTCTCGAAGCACTGTTCGGACTTCTCCGTGCTCCAGGTCGTCGATGTCTCGTATTCGGCGATCGCCAACAAGAAGCTGTTCCACCGCGCCCTGGCTTCCGATGGGCGCATTTCCAGGCTTCTCGATCCTTTCACAAAGCCCAAGGACCCGGCGTTCCACATTGAGGTCCCGCAAGCCTAAGCCGGGCAATGCTCGACGCCCCAAGCCAGGCGCATCACCGTGGCGCTGAGCGAAGGCGAAGTCCGAGGCCGCATCGTCCGACTCGATCGACCCCGGCGTGGACTTCTATTTTCGGTCGCGGGCGCCTACAATGAAGGGAAGTCACCCACGGCTCTCGCCCCAGGGGAGAGAATCGGGCAGAGCCAAGCTACTGCTTGTCAATGGAATCCATGCCGCCTCTCGTTCCTCGAAGCCGCCGCGCGATCGTCGCCGCTTGTGCCCTCAGTCTGGGGTTTGCAGGGGTCGTGATCGTGGGCATCTCGGGTAACCACCACCCCGAGTTGTCCCAAGCCGTTGACCCGAAGGCAGCAGAGCCGGGTGTTGCCGTTGCAGAGAGCGACGGCGGGCTGGCCGTCTCAACCGGCGGGCCTTCGGACGATGAACTCCGCCGTGCGATCGTCGGCACGTGGGAGGATGACCACCAGGGGCACCGCACGCTCGTCCTTCGGGAAGATGGCACGGGCACGATGGTCGTGGAACTGAGCGGACTGAAGGCCCAACTCTTCGCTTCCCGGCTGGAGTTCGTGATGCAGTGGTCCGTTTCCGGCGGGCGATTCCAGGAGCGATGCGTCGGAGGCCAGCCGGCCACCCAGGTCAATCTGATCCTGAAGAGTGTGGGCGACCGCGCCGACCAGCCTATCCTGGAACTCACCGGCGAGCGATTGCTACTGTTGGACAAGGACGGTACGACGCGCTACGATTGGCGACGCGTGCACTAAACGGCTTGCACGATTCCAGGGGACTGCGAAATGGGCTGAAGGGAACGCCCTCCGCGACGTTCCGAGATTCGCTGCGGACGCCGCCACTTGGGCCAGCGTGACGGGTTTGTCGATGTGCTTGCCAGCCGCCCTCGTCCTGCTCGACTCGAAGGCTAACCGCCACAGCCTGAACGCCCTGGTCGGGGCGTTGGAGTCGGATCGGGCCCTCGACGGCCTGGGACTCCGTCTTCCGGCCAACGAGGCCCGGCTGACGCAGTGCATTGAGGAACTGCTTTGCGCGGGGACCAGACCGGTCGTGGGCGTCTCGTTCGCCACCTTGCAGGCCCCGCGAGTCCGCCAGTTGATGCTCCGCCGCGTGCGAACGGCGCCCCCAGGACGAGAACAGCTCGCGCCGCTGTGGATCGCCGGAGGTCCTCATCCCACGGCCGCGCCTGAAGAAACGCTCCGCATGGGCTTCAACGCGGTGGTGCTGGGGGAGGGCGAAGCGACGCTCCTGGACCTGCTGAGGCAGGTTGCTGCGGCGGGCGATTGGACGGACGTGCCGGGGCTTGCGGTTCACGGCCCGGGCGGCGCGATCCGCTCGACCGAGCCCCGGACGCCGATCGAACTGGATGCCTTTCCGCCGTTTCCGCTGGTGCGGCGGCGCGTGGTGGGCCCCATCGAGATCAGCCGCGGCTGCCCGTTCGCCTGTGCCTATTGCCAGACATCTCACCTGCTGGGCCGGCAGCCAAGGCATCGGTCCGTGGAAACCATCGCGAGGTTTGCGGGCGTCATTCGCCGTCGCGGCCTGCGCGACGTGCGCGTCGTTGCGCCGGACGCCTTCTCTTACGGCTCGCCGGACGGGAGATCGCTCAACCTCGATGCGCTGGAGTCCCTCCTGGCCAGCCTGCGAAGAACGCTGGGAAGTGAGGGACGCCTGTTCTTCGGCACGTTCCCGTCCGAAGTGCGCCCGGAACACGTCCAGGATGAGACCCTCGCCTTGCTCAAGCGATTCGCGAATAACGACAGCGTGATTATCGGGGCCCAGTCCGGCAGCGATCGGACCCTCCGACGCTGCGGTCGTGCGCACACCGTCGCCGACGTCTTCTCGGCCGTCTCACGCACGCTGGCGGCGGGCCTGAAGCCGCACGTCGATTTCATCTTCGGCCTGCCGGGCGAGACCGAGGAGGACTTGAAGAGCACCATCAACGCCATTCGCGAACTTGCGGCCATGGGCGGAATGATCCACGCCCACACGTTCATGCCCCTTCCTCAGACCGGCCTTGCCGCGGAGCCGCCGGGCAAGATTTCCGGCCGGCTGCGCCCCGTGCTCAAGGAGTTGATCCGCCGGGGCTCGCTTTACGGAATCTGGCATAAGCAAGGGGCGGAAGGTCTCGGCCAAGGCTCGGCCGGCCAGGGGCATCCGCGGAGTAATCCCGGTGCAGTTTCCCAATAGACATATTGCGCGGGCTCTTGGTCATCCACGGACCGGGTATCCTCACGCCTTCGCGTGTGGCAGCGTCGGAGGTGACGCGCTGGTCATTGCCGGAAACGACCGGATGTCGCCGAGGCGTTTCCTTCGCGCGAACCGGCATAACCAGGCGCCGTTTTGACCGCGCAGGCGGCGTGGCGTATAAGAATATTGGCCGAACACCGCGCCGTCCTCCATTCCCGGTCAAATGACGGCGCTCTTGTCAGTGTGCACGATTCGCGGGCACTTGCGGCCGCCGGTCCAATGCGCCTCCGCGATGCGCGCCTGGAAAACGTCACTATGGAAGTTCTGTCGACCGCCAACTGCGACAGTGTCGACTGGGCGCAGCGGTTCGCTGTGTCGTTGAGCAGTCAACGCACGCGCATGGGGGAGTATTTTGCGACAAAACGACAACAGCTCGAACGGGTCGAAATTCAGTTGGCCCAACATAGCGAGATGCTTACCGCCGAGTTGGTCCGAGCCGGCAATGAACTGAAGCAGGAGCTTGATGCGGCGAGGCAACGCGAAGCAGCCCTGACGGCGGAACTGACCGCGCTGCGCCGCGATTACCAGCAAGTTGCCGCCGAATTGGCGCAGTTGCACGAAGTCGAAACCCGCGGCCGTGAAACGGAACCGTCGTCCGCCTCAACGCCGATCCGTGGCGCGATCGCGGATCGCGAGGATTTCTCCCGCCGCTATCAATCAGCCATGGAGGACGTGCGGCGACTGCAAGCTCAAAATGCCGAGCTGCGACAACAACTCTCCATGACGCAGCCGGAGGGCCCCCGGCCGTACGCGCCGCCCGAAGGCGGCCTCGATTGGGAAGCCGAAAAGAAGCGCGTGCTGGCCGCGCTCGAAGCCGGGGAGCCAGGCGAAGGGGAATCGGCCCGCAACGATCGCCTGAAGATTGAAGAGATCATTCGCACAACGGACGAACTGGTCGCCTGCAAAGACCAGGAAATTGCCGATTTGAAACACATGTTGCGCGAGCAGCCTTGCATGATGGAGTCGGTGGCGGTGGGCGCTGCCGCCCTAGGCCAAATGCTCGATGAGAACTCCATCATCCACGAACAACGGGAAATTCTCAAACGCCTGCAAGACGAGTGGCGCGAGAAGCTCCGCGAAGCGGAAGTCGACATCTCCGTCCAGCGCGCCACGCTCGCCCGCGAGCGGGCTGAACTTGAAGAGAGACTCTACATGATGGAAAACCAGACGCCGAAAGCGGCAGCGGATGCCAGCGCTTCGAGGTCCGACAAACCGGCCCGCGGGCGTTGGCTTTCCAAGCTTGGTTTGAAAGACGGCGGCGAAAACGTCAAGCCGAGTAAGAAAGGCTAGTGTGCCCTGGCACTCGTTCCGGCGCTCCGAGCGGAAACCGGCAGAAGCACTGCACCTGAGAGGCAGGACGGCATGGGAGCAGCTTGCGCCAGAAGAGCAAGACATTCTCTTGGTGCGCAACGGGCAACTTCGAGGCCGGTGCTGTTTCTCCGAGCAGCCCGCTTTGCCTTAGAACGATTCTTGA
>CAZFKF010000233.1:0-6939 GCA_964518805.1 uncultured Planctomycetaceae bacterium
AACTTGCCGCTCTGGTCGATCCGGACCGCGAGGCTTTCCTTACGGGTGACGTTCAGCTCGATCCAGCTCCCGCGCTCGGGAATGATGCGGCAACTGTGCAGCTTGCGCTCCCCGCCCTCCACCTCGGCGACGAAATCGACGCCGGGGCTGCGGTGCAACTGGCTGACGACGACCCTCTCGGCCCCATTGATGATGAACTCGCCGCCGCCAAGCATGATCGGCAGGTCGCCCAGGTACACTTCCTCCTCGATGGGCTGCTCTTTGGTGAGCCGGAGGATGACCTTCATCGGGCGCCCATAGGTAAGACGCAACTGCCGGCACTCATCCGGCTCGTAGCGCGGCTTGCCCAACTCGTAGTAGAGGTATTCGAGGCGCAGCGACTTATCGTAGCTCTCGATGGGGAAGATCTCGCGCAGCACCCCTTCCAGCCCTTGGTCCTTTCGCTCGGCCGGCGGAACTTCCTGCTGAAGAAATGCCGCGTAGCTGCGGGTCTGGATTTCCGTCAGATCGGGCGTGGGGTAGGGTCGGCGGTGACTGCCGAAGTAGCGGACTTCTTTGGGCTCCAAACGCCGTTGCGCTGAGGTAGCCATGCGGAATTACCCTCGTGACCGGGGTCGAAACAAGACTGGAAAGCAGGGCGGGGCATCCGGTCGGCGCAGACCGCTAGCGCCCCGCCAACATCCGTCCAAGACACAGCGGGATCGGATTTCCTGAAGCAGTATCTGCCCGCGCTCGTGCACTCTTTCCCTTCGATGAGGGCGATGGTGTGCGAAACCGCGGCCTTCTTGGACCCACGCCATCCACTTCTCCAAGCTTCCGAAGTCTCGCCGACTTCGGAAGTCTTGGACGGAACGGGGCCCCTAGGGACCGGACTTACTTGATGGAGACTTTCGCGCCAGCAGCTTCCAAAGCTGCCTTCAGCTTCTCGGCATCTTCCTTGGAAATGCCTTCCTTGACCTTCGAGGGGTGCTTCTCGACCAGTTCCTTGGCCTCCTTCAGGCCCAGGGCCGTGGCGGCGCGGACTTCCTTGATCACGGCGATCTTCTTCGCATCGTCGAACCCTTCCAGGACGACGTCGAACTCGGTCTTGGCCGCTGCTGCTGGGGCAGCCTCGCCTGCCGGGGCCGCAGCCATCATCACCGCACCGCCGGCCGCCGCCTTGATGCCGTGGACCTCTTCCAGATAGTCGCTCAGCTCCTTGGCCTGCTTCAACGTCAACTGGACGATCTTGTCACCCAGCTCTTTGCTCAATGGGGAAAACTCACGGACTGCTTGGTCGGTTGCCATCGCGAAACTCTTCCTTTCTCTCGAACTTTCTTAGCTATGGGCTATCAGCAATCAGCTATCAGCTTCTGCCGGATCGAGATAGCTGACGGCCGTTCAACGGTTGGGGGACGGGACATGCCCCTTCCACGGTTGTACGCGGTGGACTTCCGGAATCTCTCCGAGTCGGGAAGTCACGGACGCCATCGGCGGTTCCGAGGGTCGGGTCGGAGACCCATCCCACGCTAGGCTGCCGGGGCGGGTTCCTCCTCCTTCTTCTCTTCTTCTTTCTCTTCGCCAAGCTGCGCGATCTGGCTGGCCAGTGCGCCTCCGGCCGCGGTCAACTGGCTTGCCAGTTGGGCCCCAGGACCGAGGATCTGGCCCGCCAGCAGGCTCAACTGTTCGGTACGGCTGGGCCACTTGGCGACCTGGTCCACTTGCACGGCGGTGATCCGCTCGCCATCCATGACGCCGCCCTGCGCGGCAAACGGGGCGAACTTGATGTCCCGGGCAATCTTGACGATTTCCTTCGCCAGGCTGACGACGTCCTCGCTGCCCCAGCAGATCGCCGCCGACCCGGTTACGCCGTCAAAGGCCGGGGCCAATGGGGTCCCTTCGACCGCCCGCCGGGCCAGGCTGTTCTTGACGACCACCACGTGGATGTTCTTCGACCGAAGCTCTTTGCGCAGCCGGTTGTCGGCCGTGGCGCTGAGCCCCACCATGTTCACCACCAGCGCGTCGTTAACGCCCTTGAGCTGCTCGCGCAGGTGATCCGTAAGCAGATTCTTAACGTACTTGCTCATGACGTTCTCCTACGCCGCCACCCGAACGCTCGGGCTCATCGTGGCGCTCAACGCAATCCCCTTCACATACTGTCCGCGCACCGAGGCGGGCTTCAGGCTCACCAAGAAGTTGAGGAACGTCTGGATGTTCTCCGCCAACTTTGCCTCATCGAAGCTCAACTTTCCCACCACGGCGTGAATGTTGCCGCCCGAATCGGTGCGGAACTCCACCTTCCCCGCTTTGTACTCACGCACCGTCTTGGCGATGTCGGGAGTCACCGTCCCGGCCCGGGGCGAAGGCATCAAGCCCCGCGGCCCGAGCACCTTACCCAGCGGGCCGACTACGCCCATCATGTCTGGAGCGGCGATGCACACATCGAATTCCGTCCAGCCGCCTTTGATCTTCTCGGCCAGTTCGGCCCCACCCACTTCCTCGGCACCGGCCTGCCGGGCCTCGTCGACCTTGTCGCCCTTGGCGAACACGACGACCCGCAGGTTCTTGCCGATCCCGTTGGGCAGAACGATCGATCCGCGGACCAACTGATCGGCCTGCTTGGGATCGACGCCCAAGCGGACGGCGATTTCCACGGTCTGATCGAACTTGGTATTGTTGAACGACTTCAGTACCGCGACCGCTTGTGCCAGCGGCATCGGAGTGCTGCCCGGCGCCTTGGCGGCGAGGGCCTTCATGCGTTTGGATTGCTTGACCATGTTACGTATCCGCTCTCCGCGATCCCCCTGTAGCCTTGCGTTGAAACGCAAAGACTCACCGGATTCCACACCTTGATTCCATCACCCAGCGTCCCCATCGCCGACACGAATTCTCGACTTGCGATCGGGGCTTCTCGGTCAGTCCACTACGTCCAGGCCCATGCTTCGGGCCGTGCCTTCGATCATTCGTCGGGCATGTTCCGGGTCCGTAGCGTTCAGATCGGCGGTCTTTCGCTTGACGATTTCGTCGATCTGGGTTCGGCTCACCTTGCCCACCTTCTCTTTGGGGGTTACCCCCGAGCCCTTCGCGATACCCGCGGCCTGTTTCAACAGGTCCACGGCCGCCGGGCTCTTGGTTTCCAGCTCGAAAGTGCGGTCGTTGTAGACCCGCACCACCACCGGAACCCGCAGCCCCATGTGTTCGCGCGTCCGGTCGTTGAACTGTTGAACGAACTGCCCGAGATTGATGCCGAACTTACCCAGCGACGTACCTACCGGAGGCGCAGGCGTAGCCTGCCCGCCGGGGACGTGGAACTTGACCGTGCCTACAAGTTGTTTTGCCATAACGGATCAGCTTTCAGCCCTTCCAGGGACCGGCGCCAACGCGCGGCCCTCTTGCGCTCCCAACTAAACAGCCTCGATCTGCCAGTATTCGATGTCCACCGGCGTGCTCCGGCCGAAGATGTTGATCAGCACGGTCACGCGTCCGTTGGTCTCGTCGATATTGGCCACCTCGCCTTCGAAATTCTCGAAGGTCCCTTCCTTAATCTTTACATGGTCGCCGACGCGGAAGCTAATCTTCAGCTTGGGCGCCTCGTCGGTCTTTTCCTCCTGCTTGGCGAGGATGGCAGCCACCTCGCGCGCCTGCATGGGCGTGGGATGGCCGGCGGCCCCGGTGAAGTCGCCGATGCCGGGCGTTTCGCGGACCAGGAACCAGGTTTCCTCGTTGATCTCCATCTGAACCACGAGATACCCCGGATACAACTTCCGCTTGAAGACTTTCCGCTTCCCGCCCTTAAACTCCGTCACTTTCTCCGTGGGGATGATGACGTCGCCGAAGTAATGGTCCAGGCCCGCCACAGCGACCCGCCGCCGTAAGCCCTCGCGAATCGACTCTTCGCGATTGCTTTGGACTTTCAGGATGTACCAATCCATCTTGTCCGATTTCGGCACTTCCGCGCCCGAGTCCGTGGCTGGCTCAGCCGGAGTTAGCTTACGCCCACGAGCGCCAGCCGCCGCCGGAGCCTTGTCGGCCCGTGCGGGAGTCTCCGAAACCACAGCCGATCCTTCCTCCACAAAAGATGCTTGAGACGCAGACTCGGGGACCGAAGGGGCCTCCCCTGAGGCGACTTCGTCGGCCGCAGAAGCCGCCGGTGGTTCCGCCGAAACACCGGCGCCTTGCTCGGGAACGACGGGCTGCGACTCGAGACCGGGCGCCGTGGGCGCGCCCGGTTCGCCAGAAGCGACCGGCGCACCTTGGCCGAGATCGCCTCCGGCGGCCGGCGGCATCTCGTTGGGCTGCGGACTCGCAATGTTTGGATCGTCAGTCACGCCCAAATCATCCTTCTTCAGTGTTGAAGCCCAATCCCAAGAACAACTCGCATCCACGCCTCCGGCTGACGCCGCGCAAAAAACGGGTCCTCAGTGGATCTTCACCACGTAAGTGAAGAACGCCGTCCAAAACGCGTCAAACCCCGACAAGACCGCCCCCAACACAACGATCGAGATCAGGACCACCAGCGAACTGCGCACCAGTTCCCCGCGTGTCGGCCACGAGACCTTGTTCATCTCCGCCTCCACAGCGATCAGGAAATCGGCGAAGCGCGGGAAATTCACCAAGCGGTAGGCAATCCAGCAACCGGCCGCGGCGAGGACCGTGGGCACGACCATGCCGACCGTGCGGTTCCAATCCCAGTGATCGACCATCATCTGACTCAGTCGCCAGAACCCAACCCCGACAGCGCCGGCCAGCGCGGCCCAGGTAACCTGCCGGGTAATTCGACCCTGGCTACGCTTATAAATGCCGACCTGTAATAGTTCCTGCAAGAAGCCGTTCACGTGAGATCCACCCGATGGATGTTCCTACTGGCCGGAAAGGACCCCCGAAAGCCCCAACGGGTTCGGGAACCTGCTTTGCTGCATGCTTAGTTGTGGAGGCGAATCATGGCAGGGGCGGGGGGACTCGAACTCCCAACCGCTGGTTTTGGAGACCAGTGCTCTACCAATTGAGCTACACCCCTGAACCCAACACGAAACCACAGCCTTGCACGCCCGCCAAAGCCCCAATCTCGGCAGACGACTCGCTGCGGCACCGCGCAGGGACTGCTTTTTCAGGCGAGGATCTTCGTGACCACCCCGGAGCCGACAGTCCGGCCACCTTCGCGGATGGCGAACCGCACGTTCTCGTCCATGGCGATCGGCGAAATCAATTCTACGGCCAACTTGACGTTGTCACCCGGCATGCACATTTCGGCCCCGCCGAGCAAATTCAGCGACCCGGTGACGTCGGTCGTGCGGAAGTAGAACTGCGGACGGTAGCCGCTGAAGAACGGCGTGTGGCGTCCACCTTCTTCCTTCGACAGGACGTACACCTCGGCCTCGAACTTCGTGTGCGGGGTGATGGACCCCGGTTTGGCCAACACCTGGCCGCGCTCGATGTCTTCGCGCTTCACACCCCGCAACAGGCATCCGACGTTGTCGCCGGCCTGTCCGGAATCGAGCGTCTTGTTGAACATCTCCACGCCGGTGCAAACGGTCTTCCAGGGCTTCTCGTTGAGGCCGACGATCTCGACTTCCTCGCCAACCTTCACCATCCCCTGCTCGATGCGCCCGGTGGCCACGGTGCCGCGGCCTTCGATCGAGAACACATCCTCGACGGCCATCAGGAAAGGCTTGTCGACCAGACGGACCGGCTCCGGAATGTACGCGTCGATGGCATCCATCAGGTCCTGGATGCACTTCGTGGCTTCCGGATCGTCGGGCTTCGTATAGGCCGCCAGCGAGGCCCCGCGAACGATTGGGATCTCGTCGCCCGGGAAGCCGTAGTTCGTCAACAGTTCGCGGAGCTCCAGCTCCACCAGCTCGAGCAACTCGGGGTCGTCCACCAAGTCGACCTTGTTAAGAAACACCACCAACGCGGGCACGTTCACCTGGCGGGCCAGGAGGACGTGTTCGCGGGTCTGCGGCATCGGGCCGTCGGCCGCCGAAACCACCAGGATCGCGCCGTCCATCTGGGCGGCCCCGGTGATCATGTTCTTGATGAAGTCGGCATGCCCGGGGCAATCGATGTGGGCGTAGTGCCGCTTGGCGGTCTCGTATTCGACGTGGGCCACGGCAATGGTGACCGTCTTCGTCGCGTCGCGGACCGTGCCGCCCTTGGCGATGTCGGCGTAAGTCTTGAACTTCGCCAGGCCCTTGTGGGCTTGCGTGGCAAGGATCGCCCCGGTGAGGGTCGTCTTGCCGTGGTCAATGTGGCCGATCGTGCCCACATTCACGTGTGGTTTGGTTCGTTGAAATACGTCCTTGGCCATTCTGTCTCCCTGCGCTGAATCAAGCGGGTAGGTAGGTTTGGATGAACTTTGCTCCGTGCGAAATTGAACTTCCTAGTCGACTCAAAAGAGCTGCTGAAGGGAATCGGACCCTTGACCTCGTCCTTACCAAGGACGCGCTCTACCGACTGAGCTACAGCAGCCGAAGGAACCGCCCCTGTCCGCCAATCCTCTTTCGCATTCCGAGAACCTCGTATCGCGGCCCCCATCCCAAACGAACGCCGAAGCGGGTGAAGGGAGTCGAACCCTCGTCAATAGCTTGGAAGGCTACTGCTCTACCGTTGAGCTACACCCGCCAACTCACACTCGAAAACAGCTAGCCAACCAACAGCCCCAAACTGCCCCGATCTACGACAATCCCATCTCCAAGCCGCTCCTACGTATCCGCCAAATGGGGGGTGAAGGATTTGAACCTTCGAAGGCAATGCCATCAGATTTACAGTCTGACCCCTTTGACCACTCGGGAAACCCCCCGCAAGAACCTCCGCCGCCATGCCTCAACTGCGATTCAATCCATCCGCCACGACACGCTTGCTGTGGCACAGTCCGATGCTATCCTTGTCCTGCACCCGGGGTTCCACGACGAGCTAGCGGAGGGACTTGAACCCACAACCTGCTGATTACAAATCAGCTGC
>CAZFKF010000234.1:0-6939 GCA_964518805.1 uncultured Planctomycetaceae bacterium
TTCGTGCTGATGCCGCTCGACGCCATCGAAGCCGCCCTCGGCGTCAACGCCATCCAGACCTTCTGTGTGAGCTGCTGCGGTTACGCCTGGTTCCGCAGCGACGTGGCCCCCGTCGAGCCCGGCATGCAGGGCGATTTCCTCAAGGAAATGGTCGCGCTGGGCCACAAGGACGGAATGAAGGTCTTGGGCTATTTCTGCGTAGGAAGCAACACCCACTGGGGCAAGACGAACCCCGAGCTGAGCCACGGCTCGCCCAGCTCGATCCATATCCCGCTCACCGATGCGTATGTGGACTACTTCTGCGCGTCGGTGAAGGACGCCCTGGTCAAGACCGATTGCGACGGCTTCATGCTCGATTGGTTCTTCAGCGCGGTGCCCGGCGGCTGGGACTTCAGCAAGCCGAAGATCCGCAGTTCCGGCCCTTGGCTCGCCTGCGAAAAGCAGCTCTACCAGCAACTGCTTGGCGAGCCGTTTCCCGGCGAGAAGAACCTCCAAAGCGACAAGGAATTGGAGTACCATCGCCGGGCCGTGGAGCGGTGCTGGAGCCGCATCCGGCAGACGGCCAAGGCGACGAAGCCCGGCTGTATTCTCTGGCTGAGCTGCTATGATCTGGATCATCCCCAAGTGGCCGGTTCGCAATTGCTGCGTGAGATCGACTGGTTGATGAACGAGAACCCGAACCCCAAATCGCTGGAACATGCCCGCAAGGCGTCGGGCCCTCAGACAAAGATCATCCAGTGCGTGTGCGGCTGGGGAGACCAGCACGACGCCGATCGCCTGATCCGCGATCTGCGCAGCCAGGACGTGGGCTTCTACGGCTTCGCCAAGGCCGACGAGAAGACCACCCTGCCGGCCACCGCCGGCAAGGACCCGGTCTCTGTCGGCAACGCGAAGAACATCGAGATCATGCGCAAGGCTTTCCGCGCAGAGTGACGACCCAAAGTCGCAGGCACACTCCGTGTGCCGTAACCGATCGGGCCGAATCGGTTTGCAGAAGGAAACGCAGCGGACGGCACACGAAGTGCGCCTGCTTCTCTTCTTGCGACGTCAACTGCTTCGCCCATCCTTAGACTGCATGGACCAGACCACCCAACTCCGTGGCTAAGACGTTATCTTGCGGGTAGCCGTGGCCGAGGTGCTGCCGGAAGCCCTCGGCATACTTGGCCCCGATGAGCTCTCCGCGCTTCTCGCCCATCGCGAGCATGGTGTGGATGTACTCGTCCATGCCGTGCTGCTTCAACAGCCAGTCGCGCTGGCTGGCGTGGCAGCCGAGCATCTTCGATTTGGTCTCGATGACCGAGCCGATATCCACCACGATGGTCGGGTAGACGGGATCTCCGAAGAGGTCCTTTCCCTCGACCGGGTCGGCGTAGTAGAGGTACGGCACCGGCCGGAACGGGCCGAAGGGCTCGGTCTTCAGGTTGGGCACGCCGGCAAAGAAGGCGGCGTTGCGCACGATGGAACTGGAGACTTCGTGGTCGATCAGGTAGTCGTTCGGGCCGAGGGCGAAGACGATCCTCGGTTTCCCCTTGCGGACCAGTCCGACGGCCTTGATGGTCGTCTCGCGGTCGTAGGCGATGAAGCCGTCTTGGCATTCCAGGCAGTGGTGCTGGCCGCCCAACACCGCCGCTGCATTGGCCGCCTCGACGCGGCGGATCTTGCTGATTTCCTCCGGGCCAAGCTGCTCCGAGCCGCAGTCGCCGGGCGTCATCGTGGCGATGTGGATCTCCCACCCCTTCTGGTGCAGCAGGGCCAGCGTGCCGCCGCAGGTGAACTCCACGTCATCGGGATGGGCCATGAAGGCCAGCACACGCTTATTGTCGGTCACGGATCGCTCCTCACGGGGACAGCGTCGGTCGGTTAGTGATCGTGCTCAATGAATAGCGAATACGGAACTCAGAATGGACCGCGCGCCCCGCATTTTGCCTTCGCTATTCGCTATTCAGTATTCGCCGTTCATTCTCCTGGGACTGCTCGGAGCAGACGATTGCTCAGTAATTGGCCTGAACCGCAATCGGCTCGGCCGAAGACGGCAGGGTCACAGTCTCCTTCTTCGGGTCGAAATCCTGGTGCGGCTTGCCCCCAACCGTGACCGATTTGATGGGTTTGCCGTCGGGATGGCGCAGGCGGATCACGATCCGCTTGGGCGGGTTCTCCTTGGGCGGCTGGATTTCGGCGTCGATGTGCCCGGAACCCACGGCGGACTTGATCGTGTAGCCCACCTTGCCGAAGTCCGTCGGGGCGTTTTGCACCGCGATCTTCATCCCGTCCTTGAACCAGTGGTTGGTCGCCATGGGGGCCAGCCACAATTCGTCGCCGCGCTCCATGACCATCATGATCCGCGTCTGGCAGAGGAACCAGCCGGTCTCGTGCGTCTTGTTCCAGCCGGCCGTGTTGTGAAAATGCTCCCAGAACGAGAGATTCTCGCGGCTCAGCAGGGTTGGAATCGTGTTGAAGTAGGAACGCACGAACGGCTTCACGTCGTCGCGCAGGGCGTAGACCTCGGCGATGCGCCCGTAGTAGGGCTGCACCTTGGCAAACCCGCCGAAGCAGAACACGTCCTTGCGGTTCTTCTCCTCCGGATAGTCGCCCATCCCCGAGCGGAGAAACTGGACGTCTTCCAAATAATCGGTGATCCAGTTCACTTCCTCGGCCCTCGGGTCGAGCATCTTGGTGGCCGCCAGGTGGTGGGCCCCGATCTCGACACAGTAGCACCAGCTTCGGTTGCCGTCTTCGCCGGGCAGGAAGTCGTCGGTCCGGCCGAAGCAGTCCAACATGGCCGAGCCGTCCGGCACCCACGCGCCGCTGTCCAAGCGGACCACGGGCGAGCGGCCTTGAGTCCACCGGTAGGCCCGCAGCAGGTCTTGGCGGTACTGCTTGGCGTCTTCCAACAAGGCCGGGGCGGACGGATGGCCCACCTCGGCCAGCACCCGGGCCGCGGCCTCTAGGCCCGCACAGTATTGGGCGTCGTTGAAGAACCGGTAGGCGTAGCGGTTCCAGTCGGCCGTGACGCCGGGCGGCATCAGGCCGTATTCGGGCACCTTGTGGCCGTGCGCGTCGAGCCGCTTGGTCTTGGCCCGCTGGCGCACGATCCACTGGCACACCCGGGCCACCTCGGGCGCGACCTTTTGCATCCAAGCGCGATCGCGCGTGCGCTGGTAATGCTCGGCCAGCGTCCACAGGTGCTCGCCCGTGCCGACCATGGTGTAGCCGGTCGTCAGGTAGCCTGCTTGTTGTACCGCTTGATGAAGAACTCCAGGCTCCGCCGGGCGAAGTCGGCGTGGCCCGTCATGTCCATCCCGCGAATGATCGAATTCGCCTCGCTCTCCAGCGGGCCGTAACGATCGGAACTGATCCACGGCGAGACCAGCTTGCCGTGATCCTCGTTGCGCGCGGCAAGCATGCAATGGACCTGCGAGGCGCGGATGACGTGGTTCAAGAATACGTCGGGGAGGTCGATGTCGATTGCTGGCGTCAGCAACTTGGCCCAGTAGTCCATCATGCGCGCGTTGGTTAGCTCCTCCGGCTTCCCGAGAGCCTCTGATTCGTTCGGGACCGCGTTCCACGCCGGCAGGTAGATCGCAACGTGAATAGGTTCCGATTCGGGCGTGAGTGCGGGCACCTTGCCGGAAAACGCCAAGCCGGCTGGCTCGCGCTTGACGCTCATGGGCGCCGCCCGTTTCGTGACGATCACCGCCAGCACGCGCCCGCCGGAAAGAGCCAACACCCCGTCGTTGAAGTCCTTGAATTCCAACGGTTGCTTCTTGGCGCCGATCAGGTTGAACGCAAATGAGGCGTCCGCAGCACCCTTGCCACTGTGGGTGCCGACGAAGAACTCGACCACGCACAACGCCCGTTCTCGCAGCCAAGGGGGGCCACCAGTCGGGGCATCCCCGATCGGCCCAACGTACGTCTGGTGTCCGTAAACCACATCCCCGTCGGCAACGATCGTTGCGGGCATAGGAAGCCACTGGACAGGAAGCTTGCGGGTAATCTTGAGGTTCTTTCCGCTCCCAAATCGCGGCACAATCTGCCATTGATCGGGGATATCTCGCGGCGGATCGTCCGGCCCGTTGTACTCGTCGAAGACGATCGTCCCCTCGCGATGGACCACGAACTTGCGGTTGTCGCAGGCCAGAGAGAGCATCATCGGGCCGAGGTCTTGAATCGGGTTGTGGACCACGGCCATGGCCCGCTCGAAACTCTGGTCGGGCAGCTTGCGCACTTGGGCCAGGACACTCGACTTCGCGGCGTTCTTCTTCAGGTACTCGTCGAGCGTGATCGGCGCGGGCAGCCGGGTGACGAACAGGCCGGCGTGCGGCACGTAGACGCAGTCGTTGGCCAAAAGGTCCTCGATGGCCACGGCAAACGCCGTATCGGGGAAACGGAAACGCAAGACCGTGCGATCGGCCTTATAGCGTTTGGATACGGCGGAGCGGATCTTGAGTTCCAGCGGTTTGGCGGGGTCCCAGGCGAGAAGATGGGGACTGCCCTCACCCCCGGCCCCTCTCCCGGCGCGGGAGAGGGGAGAAGAACCGCCCTCTCCCCCGGCAACGCTTGCGGTTTCGCCGCCCGGTGCGAGAATCACACCGTTGTAGAGTTCAATTTCGGCATTGGACGCGGAACCGGAACGCGTGGACTGGATACGCACATCGACCGTGGTCCACGCCGAACGAGTAAACGCTGAGATCGCTTTAAGAACCACCGGCTGCTTCATGCCGGCGAACACGAAGCGGACCTTCTGCGTGCCGCGGGCAAAGCCCTGGTAGCCGAGCGACCAGACCAGGCTGCTGTCGACCTTCTCCGGAACGACCTTGGCCACCTGCCACGCTCCTTGCCAGGCCGACTCGCCGGTCCAGCAGTGCAACTGGATCGATTCGACCGGAGGCACGCTGGCCGCGTCGGCAAAGCAGAGCACGAGTTGGCGCACAAGGCGGTTCTCGTCCCATCGCAGGCCGATGCAGCCCGTGCCGGACCAGTCGGGCACCTTGTAGGAGCCGTCGGCCGCAGGCAACAGGTCCTTGGCCGGGAAGAGGTCCTCGGCCGGAATCTCATCGACGCGCCCGGCTTTGGTGCCGTTCATCTGCTTCGGGTCCCAGGTGGCCACTTTGCCGAACGGGGCGATATCGACGCCTGTCGCCAGAGGCCGCTTCTTGGCCGCGGGATTGCGGGTCAGCCGGGCGTCGGCCCAGTTGGCGCAATCGCAGGTGATGCCGTCGCCGGCCTCGTCGGCCACGAGGCGAAGCTCCTCGGCGCCTTCCACCGAAACGCTCACGTGACGGGGCGGATCGGTCTCGCGCATCACGCCGCTGTCGAAGACTTTCTTGTCGTCGACGAAGACCTGAAAGATCACCGACGCCTGGTTCGAACCGCCCTGCCACTGGATGCCGACGTCGGTCTCGAACGCCTTGAACTGCCCGCCCAGCTCGACCGCAATCTCGCCCGAGGCGTGGTGGCCCAGCCCGTGCTGGTATTCCTTGTCCTTGATGCGGAGCTTCATGGGCGGCTTGTGGAGCGGCCGGACCGAGGTGTTCAGCCCAAGCTCTCCCCAGCCCTGCGTGACCGAGACCATGCGTTCGGCAAGCGTATCGGAGAGGTACTCCGTGGCCGGCCCGTCCACGGCGAAACATGCCGCACAGCCGCCCCCAACACACAGAATCGCCGTTGCCAAAAGAAGATGCCGCTGCGCGCTCATCGTGCGTCGCTCCTTTCCGAGTGGACCGCCCCAGGCCGAGTCGAATCGCGTTCATTGTCGTGAGGCGGCGACCGCGATGCAAGCCACCCGTAGGTTATGCTTCAGCATATTCCGCCGTCCGGCGCGATGGTGGATGTGCTTTGGGTTATGCTGAAGCATGACCTACAGGGTTGGTTCTTTTGCGCGCGATCCAGACGTCCTGGGCCATCTGGAATGCGGCTGGGCTGGGGAGATGGGCCACGACGTCGGCGGCGTGCAGGAGTTGGGCGCGGACGTAGTCGGGCGGATGGTAGGCCACGAAGCACTTGCTCCCTTCGTAGACGCCGCCGCGGACCACGAGGTGGCCCTCGCGGTATTGTCGTTGCTCGTGCGGCAGGAGCCGGTCGAGACAGGCGTGACCGTGCGTCGTGAAGATCACGAGCCCCGCAGGACGGACGACGCGCAACACTTCCTCCATCCATCGCAAATGGCTTTCGGCCGCCAGGTGCGTGAAGACCGAGATGGCGTAGAGGGCGTCGAACGCCCCGTCGTCGAACGGCAGCGAAGGGTCGAGTCCGTTGCGGCGAATGTCGAGGCCCGGCAGGTGCTCGCAACACCAGGCAACCGACGCGGGGTTGTAGTCCGCGCCGAACAGTTCCACGTTCCGATCGGCCAACGTCGCGCGAAGATGTCGAATCACCCGCCCCGGCCCACAGCCCCATTCGCACACTCGGTGCGAATCGCCGGACAGATGTTCGCGGATCAGTCCGCCGATGAGCCGTGCGTGCAGGGCTCCCGAATCGTGGTAGGCCCGCCAGTTGACGTGGTTGTAGGCATCGAAGGCCAGCGCCGCGGGCGGGACCGGAAAATCGGGGTGCTCGGCCACGAAACGCCGGTTTGCGCGGCGGGTGCGAACGATCTCCGCGAGCAGCAGGACCCGGTCAGCCAGCGTGAGCAACCGAGTCTTGCGCAGCAGGTCGGCGATCCGTCGTCTTGCGGCAGCCATGATCTCGTGCGCCGGCATGTTGGTTCGATCGATTACGGGGGATCGTATCCGCCGGGGTGCCACGGGTGGCAGCGGCAGATCCGCAAGACACCGCGAAGCGTCCCGCGGATCGCCCCGTATCGTCGGACAGCCCCGATGAAATACATACTGCACGTCGGATAGAATCGGCACTGGCGGCCCACCAAGGGGCTGAGCGTCCAGCGGTAGACGTATACCATTCCGATCAGCGTCCACGCCGGTAGGTGGAAGAAGAACCACC